>CAYPBC010000141.1:0-5945 GCA_964408845.1 uncultured Thermoanaerobaculia bacterium | reverse complement strand
CCATAGCCGGGGTTTGCGGGGTGGTGGTCGATGTTGAGAATCGGCAGACTCGTGAGGCCCTCAAAGCCCGTCCGGTCGAGCCCGGGGCACTCCACCGTGATCACCAGATCAAAGCCGTCGGGAAAGTCTTCCGGCAAAGTGTCGGCAACCACGATCCGGTCGGCGCCGGGCAGCAGTGCGAGATTTGCCGGCGTGGGATCGCGGTTGACGATCACCGCGCCGACCCCGATCCGGTCTGCGAGCTCGGCGAGCGCCAACTCCGACCCGATGGAGTCCCCGTCGGGGTTGCGATGACAGGTCAAGAGGATCCGGTAGGCGCCCTTGAACCGCTTGACGGCATCTTTCGGATCGGTGCTGGTTGGAGTCACGAGTCCTCCTTCGAGCCGTCGCCGTCGTCGGTTGGTGGGAGCATGTCGTCTCCGGAGAGGCGGTCGAAGAGGCGTTCCATTCGATCGCCGTACTCATATGAGGTGTCGCGGAGGAACTCGAGGCTCGGAAGGACCCGTAGCCGCATCTTCTTTCCGAGCTGTCGGCGCATAAAGGCCGAAGCGGCGGAAAAGCCGTCGCTGGCCTCACGCTCCCTCTCCTCATCGCCGATCACCGAGAAGTACACCCTGGCTGTTGATCGATCGGCGGACAACCTGACCAGCGACACCGTCACGTCGGTCAGACGCGGGTCGTTGACCTCGATGCGGAGCAATTCTGACAGCACGGACCGCATCTCACCCTCGAGGCGCGGGTTTCGATCGAATGACTTTTCCTGCACATCTCCTCCGAAAACCTCACCGGACGATCAAGAGTCAGATCTGGACAATCTCAATCTCCCAGCTCAGGACATAACCGCTCCAGTTTCGATCGACAGTCCGTTCGACGCGGCGCAGGCGTGCCTCGATGTCCACCGAGCTGGTGGAGAGGGCGCAGATCGCGAGTCGTGCCCGTTGCTGTAAATCCTGATGATCGGTCTCGATGATCAGCACTTGGTGGCGGTTCTTGATTTTTTCGATTAGACTCCGTACCGGGCCGCGCTTGGCCTTCAAACTTCGAGCCTCCGGAATCTGGAGTTCCAGGTGCGCAATGCCGACGTAAGTTTCTCCACTCAATTGCTTTTCTCGAGGTCGTTGAACCGGGATTTCTGACCGGGTCAGAGCTCGGGCGCGATCTCCACCATCTTGTAGGCCTCGATGATGTCACCTTCCTTGATGTCCTGATAACGATCGAGGCCGATGCCGCATTCAAAACCCTGTCGAACCTCCGAAGCATCATCCTTGAACCTCCTCAGGGAGGCCAGCTCGCCCTCGTAAATGACCACGTTGTCGCGCAAGAGCCGGACCTTTGCGGATCGTGTGATCACGCCGTCGATGACGTGGCTGCCGGCGATCGCGCCGATCTTCGGTACCTTGAAGATCTCGCGGACCTCGGCGTGTCCGAGCTCCTCCTCCTCATACTCGGGTTCGAGAAGACCGACCATGGCCTTCCTGACGTCGTCTACCAGATCGTAGATAACCGTGTAGAGGCGGGTATCGACCTGTTCAGTCTCGGCGAGCTCGCGGGCGGTACGTTCGGGACGAACCGCAAAGCCGACAATGATCGCATTGGAGGCCGAAGCGAGCATGACATCATTCGTCGTGATGGCGCCGACCGAGCCATGCAGCACGTTGATCTTGACCTTCTCGGTACTGAGGCTGATGAGGGTCTCGCGCAAGACCTCGACCGAGCCCTGAACATCCGCCTTGATCACGATCTGGAGCTCCGCGATTTCGCTCTCGGCGATTTCTTCGAAGAGATTCTCCAGCGAGATCTTGCGGGTGCCCTGGAGTCCCTCCTCACGATCACGCAGGCTGCGGTAGCTGGCGACCTCGAGGGCTTTGGCCTCGCTCTCGGTGCCCTGCAGGACATCGCCGGCCGCGGGGACTTCCTCGAAGCCGGTCAGTTCCACCGGTTCCGATGGTCCGGCGCTTTCGATCCGCTCTCCGCCGGCGCCGGCAACGGCCCGCACACGTCCCCAGGTCGAGCCGCAGAAGAAGTAGTCGCCGACCGCCAGTCGACCCTGCTGAATCAGCACCGTTGCGACGATGCCGCGTCCCTTCTCCTTGCGCGCCTCGAGGACCACGCCGCGACCCGGACCCTCGGCGACGGCCTTCAGCTCCTTCATCTCGGCGACCAGCAAAATCATGTCGAGGAGGTCGTCGAGACCCTGGTTTTTCTTTGCGGAGACGTCCACCGACGGAATCTCGCCGCCCCAGGATTCAACCAGAACGTCATTTTCGGCGAGCTGTTGCTTGACCCGGTCGGGCTTCGCATTCGCCTTGTCGATCTTGTTGACGGCCACGATCAGCGGCACGTTGGCCGCGCGGGCGTGGTTGATGGCCTCTTTGGTCTGCGGCATGACGCCGTCGTCCGCCGCCACCACCAGGACAACGATATCCGTCACCTGCGCGCCGCGGGCGCGCATTTGGGTGAAGGCCTCGTGGCCAGGGGTGTCGACGAATACCACCGTACGCCCGTCCGAGGTCTCGATGCGCGAGGCGCCGATGTGCTGCGTGATACCACCCGCCTCCTGGTCGGCGACGCGGCTCGAACGGATCGCATCGAGGAGCGACGTCTTTCCGTGATCGACGTGCCCCATGACGGTGACCACCGGCGGACGCAGCTCTTGCGGCCCAACCGCCTCCTCGCTCTCCTCGCGCTCGTACTCGATCAACTCTTCGGCAGTGGCCACCATTGCCTCGATCTCGAGGTCGGCGCAGATCTCCTCCGCCAGCTCGTGTGGCAGGCTCTGGTTGGTGGTGACCATGAGTCCCTTTTGGATCAACAGGCCGAGGAGATCCTTGGCGGTGACGTTGAGCTTTTCGGCGAGCTCACGGGCTGTGACCATCTCCGACAAGATGATCGGTCCTTCCGGCTTTTGATCATCCCTGAACTGGACGGTCCGCGTGGGACGGGGCGGCGCTGCGCGACGCTCGGCGTCCTGCCGGCGGCGGCGGGTCTTCTTGGTCGGGCGCACACCCGTGGGACGCCGCGTGGGACGCGAGGGGCCCGATGGTTCCTGCTGTCCCTTGAGCTTTTGCTCCTCGAACTTGCTGAGCAGATCGCGAATCTCCTGGGCATCCGCCGCCGCCTTCGCCTTGCGGCCGGGAACGCGGCCGGACACCTTCTCGGCCTTGCGCTTTTTCTCGATCTCGCGTTGGTCGGCGAGACGCTGCCTGATCTCATCCGGGTTGAGCTCGCGCAGACTCTGCTCGAGGGGAGTTTTGGCCCGGGTCGGACGCACCCGTTGTTTCTCATCGTTTTCGCTGTCCTCGCGTCCGGCAGAGATCTCCTCCTCGGTGATCTCGACCTCCGGCACGACCTCGACGTCGTCTTCAACCTCAGCGGCAGCAAGCTCGCCATCGGCGACCTCGACTTCGATCGCTTCCTCGGTCAGCGCCCCGGAATCCTCGACGATCTCGGGTTCCTTGACCACTTCCGCGGTTGCCGTTTTCTTCTCGCCTACCACCTCGTCGATGGTTTTCTCGGTGTCCACCACTTGACGCCGGCGGCGACGAGCGAGCCGGTCCTTGGCGGAGATTTTCGCAGTCTCTTCTTCAGTCTTTTCTCGGCGGACAATCACTTCGCGAGGACGGCGCTGCAGGGTCTCGCCGGTGATGATGGAGCGCACCGTCGACAGATCGAGAGTGTCCTCGTCGGAGAGGACTGTGACTCCGATCGAGCGCAGCTTGAAAATCAGTTCGCGCGGCGTGATACCCATCGTGTGGGCGAGGTCGACGACTCGAAGCTGCTCCATGCTCCCTCACTCCTCCCCGACAACGGATTCTTCGGCATGTTCCGCAATGCTCTCCTCGAGAGTCTTGCCGGCCATATCGAGGAGCCTCTGTGCCGTGACCGGCCCAATGCCGGGAATTATTGAAAGGCCATCCGCATCGTTTGCGAGAAGATCCTGGACCGTATGGATGCCGTGCCCCTCGAGCCGTTCTCGGAGGCGCTCGGTGAGCATTTCCATTTCCTCGAGCGGTACCAACTCGTCGTACGAGACGCTGTCGACGGCGGCCTCGAGCTCGGGAATCTCCTCATCGGGGGAGATGCCCTCCATTTCGCGCAGCATGGTCGCAAGGGCCGACGCCAACTCGTCCTTGACCGCCTCCTGGCTCTTGATCTCGATCCGGCTGTCAAGAAGCCTCGAAGCGAGACGAACATTTTGACCGCGTTTGCCGATCGCAAGCGACAGCTGCTCGGTGCCGACGATGACATCGAGCACCACCTCCGTGCCCTCCTCGGTGAGCGTGTTGCCCTCCTCGTCGAGGACCGGCTGCCCCTCCTCATCGCGCACGATGACGGTGATCGGCTCCTCCCGGACCGCAACGCGGTTGATCTTGGCCGGCGACAGGGCGTTTTGGGCAAAGGTCACGAGATCGCTCGAGAACGGAATGATGTCGATCTTCTCGCCCTTCAACTCGCGAGTGATCGCCTGAACCCTGGAGCCCTTGAGGCCGACACAGGCGCCGACCGGGTCGACATCGCTGTCCTTCGAAAACACAGCCACCTTGGCGCGTTCACCGGGCTCCCTCATGCATTTTCTGATGATCACGGTGCCGTCGTAGATCTCGGGGACCTCCATCTCCAGGAGCTTTTCCAGGAGCATCGGCGAGGTGCGCGAGAGCACGACCTGAGGCCGATTCGCATCCATCGTCACGTCGACGACGACCGCCCGCACCCTGTCGCCCTGGCTGTAGCGTTCATGGCGCACCTGGTGACTGCGTGGAAGGACGCCTTCGGTGTCCCCGAGCTCGACGATCAGAGAGCCGCGGTCCATGCGTTTGACGATTCCGTTGATCATATCGCCGATGCGGTCCGAATAGTTCTTGTAGACCACCGCGCGCTCGGCCTCGCGCACCCTTTGGAACAGGACCTGACGGGCCGACTGGGCCGCGATCCGTCCCAGCACCGAGGTATCGAGGACCTCGAGCTTGACGATGCCGCCGATCTCGACAGCCGGGTTGATGGCCCGTGCCTCCTCGAGAGTCACCTCGATCTCTGGATCCTCCACCTCTTCGACAACGTCGCGTGCAGTCCATGACTCGACCTCGCCGGACTCAACGTCGATCTCAGTGTAGACGTTGCGTTCCTTATAGTGCTTACGCGCAGCCGATGAGATCGCCTCAGCGACCGCGGTTACGAGGATGTCGGCCTCAATGTCGCGCTCCGCGGCCATCTGTCGTACGAGCAGGTTGATATCGAGCTTCATGGACGGGATTTCCCTTCCTTCATGATCGAGCTCCAATCGATCTCGAGGCGTGCCTCGAAAATCTCATTTCGAGGAACCTCGATCTCCTGATCGGAGTCGTCGAAGACTCGCACCATGTCATTGCGGCTGCCGAGGAGCTCGCCGATGATCGTGCGGTGCTCGCGGTAGGTCGGCGCCATGCGGATCTTGACGCGGTGGCCAATGTACTGCTGGTAGTCCTCGTCCCGGTAGAACTTGCGGTCGAGCCCGGGCGAGGAAACCTCGAGCGTGTAGTGATGATGGATCGGGTCGCTGACGTCGAGCATTGCAGATGCCTGGCGCGACACCGACGCGCACCTATCGAGGTTGACGCCGTCTGGGCCTTCGACGATCAGACGCAGGACGGTCTTAGGGCCGGAACCCACGACCTCGGTCGCAAGCAGCTCGAGCCCCTCGTCTGCCACCATGGCGGCGAGCTCATCCTGAACTGTCTGATCCAACTTCATATCGCTCCTGGCTGCCGTAAAAAAAAGTGGGCCCCAGGCCCACTTTCCAATCGAAAGCAGCAGCGAGCTTTATAGCACACGGTGCGCTCGGGCGCAAGAATTTCAGGCCACTTCGGCCTTCGAGCGCGCGCCCGAGCGCGAATTAGGAATTACGAATTACACGCTTCCGCGCGGGTCCGCGTCCGCACCTCCCGAGACATCCCCGCCAAGCAACCACA
>CAYPBC010000140.1:3422-6010 GCA_964408845.1 uncultured Thermoanaerobaculia bacterium | reverse complement strand
ACCCTCCTGAAACCGCTGGCCTTTCTCATGGGTGTGCCGTGGGCCGATGCCGCCAGGGTCGGAAACCTGCTCGGGATCAAGATCTCGCTCAACGAGTTGGTAGCTTACGGGGTGCTCGGTTCGTACATACAGGAGGGCGTTATCTCCGACAAGGCGATGATCATCTCGACATACGCCCTGTGCGGATTCGCGAACTTCTCTTCGATCGGCATTCAGCTCGGAGGTATTGCGGCGGTTGCGCCTCGGCGAAGAGCCGACGTCGCCAAGCTCGGTCTCAAGGCGATGTTCGGCGGCGCCATCGCTTCCTGGCTGACGGCATCGGTTGCGGGTATTCTCCTATGATTGGAAAGGGAGGCGCCATGCGTCTTTTGAGCACGACCTTGATGGTGATTGTTTTGGTGTTCGGGACGGCCTGCGATCTGGTGGATCCCGCTCGGCCCACCGTGCAGCCGGATGAGGAGGTGTTCGGTAACCTGCTCGATGCGGAGAGATCACCGGATGATTCGTCGCAGTGGATCGTGCGGATCCAGGCCGGGACGCCGCGCGCCCTGCGAGCGGCCGAGGTGGAGTCGGGCAGACCGACACCGACCGTGGAAAAATCTCTCATCGTAACGGTGACGGTCGACTCGGACGCCATTGTGGTTGCGGGTGACCGGCCGGCGCTCCTGGACGAGATCGATCCGGGTACCGAGGTCGTGGTCATCCCGGTTGCCGGCACGACCCGCATGTATGGTTCCTCCGACCTCCGTCTCGAGGCTGCCACCCTGATGGATTTCGCGACCTTCCGACGGTGGCGATTGCCGAATTTGGCGTCGACGGAAATTGTTGTGGTTGAAGATCCCGCGCTGATCAACTCGGATGGCGCTGAATTCGCTCCGATACCGGTCGGAGATGGCAAGGTGCTTTATTTTACAGCCCGCCTCCGCCCACCTGCCAAAGAGGGCGACAGTTGGCACGGAGCTCACCGTGAGAGTCTGGTGAATCTCGACCAGGAAATCATCCCGCGCGAACGAACCTTCAGGACCGAGCTTGTCAGCGGCGATTGGACGCAGCCCCGACTCGTGCAATTTCCGGGTCTCGAGGGTGCGGCCAGGGTGCGCGTCACATCGGTGAGTGACGACGAAAAAACGTGCCTGGTGACCGTGGCATCGCCTGGTGAGCCGCCGTGGGTCGGGCGTGCGACCCGGTCGAAACCTGGCGCTGCCTGGGGCACACCGGAACGGCTCGAATACCTCGGGAACGATGCCCAGGACGGGGTCTACCTCACCGGAAGCGGGACCAAAATCGTGTTTGTCTCCGTGCGAGATGGTCGCGACCGGAGCGATCTCTTCCTCTACGATCCCAATAACGAGGCCAGCCCACTACCGCTGGAGCCACAGATTTGCACTCTGGGCGCCGAGTGGAGCCCTCGGACGGGGCCACGGGGTGAGTTGTTCTTCTGCCGGGAGGACCGACAGCTCATCTTTCGTGGCGGCCAGGTGCGCCCCCTTCGCTTGCCCGGCCGGCACCGAATCCCCTTCACCCAGGCGACGCTGACCTCGGATGGTCGGTGGCTGTTCTTCTGCATGCCGAAGTACAGGCCGCTCGACCCCGACCAGGACATTTATGTTGCTCCATTCGGCGAGGATCTGAGCATCGGCGAGCCGATTCCCGTGGATGACTGGAGGCCCTGACCGACAGTCTTGGTGAAATATGCGGGCTGATCTTCTCGGGCGCGGCTGGGGCCGGTGGCGCGGCGGTTGGCAAAGCGCCCGCCGCCTCCTCGTACGGGCCGGGCGGTGGGCTCTCGAGGATGCGGGGCGCGAGGTCGAGCGTTGGGACAGCCTGGCCGACGCCCTGATGGCCGTCTGGCCCGATCGCCGGGTTCGCGGCTCCGCGCCGTGGGCGGTAGGGTTCATCGGTTACGAGGGAGTGGCGCGGTTGGCCGAGGAGTTGCCTACCCGAGAGAGGTCCGACGCGGCGCCGGCAGGGCTCTTCTTGCTGGAGCCCGAACCGGTCGCAGCGAGCACTCGGGCCGAAGGGCGGCCCGTGATGCCCCTCGGAGGGGCGAGATGGAGCCTCGACGCGGCATCGTTTCGCGACGGGGTCGAGAAGATTCGGGAGCGGATCGCGGCCGGTGATGTGTACCAGGTGAACCTGTGCAGGCGGCTGACGGTCGACGGCTGGCAGGGTTCGCTGGGGGTCTTAGCCGAGGTTGCCAGCGACGGCGGCGTGCCCGACTACCTGGCGCGAATCGATCTCGACGGGGGAGAGCTGCTCTGCGCATCGATGGAGATGCTGTTGCGCCGCCGCGGCATAGAGCTCGAAACCCGCCCCATCAAAGGGACCCGACCGCGCGGAACGACGCCCGAGGAGGACCAGAGGTTGGCTGTCGAGCTCGATGCGGATCCCAAGGAGCGGGCCGAGCTCGCCATGGTGGTCGATCTCGAACGCAACGATCTCGGACGGATCTCAGAGATCGGCACGGTGACGGTTTCGGATCCGGGCTCGGTCCAGGCCTACGCCATGGTCCACCACAGATTGGCGCGGGTGAGAGGACGTGTCCGTCAGGGCCTCGAGTGGTGGGAGATCCTGGCGGCGGTGGCGCC
>CAYPBC010000140.1:0-3322 GCA_964408845.1 uncultured Thermoanaerobaculia bacterium | reverse complement strand
GACGGGCGCCTGATCGAGGCCGAGCCCGAGGCCGCTCCGGTGGAGGCAGGCTGGGGCGCGTTTACCACAGTCGGCTGTGATGGAGGCCATCCCCTCCTGTGGACGCGGCACCGGTTGCGTCTCGCGGCGAGCCTTCGGTTCTTGGGTGCTGACAACGACGTGACGCTTCCGGATGAACCCGCTCTCTGCGAGCTGTTGCGCGCCGGCGGTTTCGAAGGCGCCGCTCGGCTCAGGGTCGTGGGCCGAAGGAATCAAGCATCCGGGTGGCAGGTCGAAGCGGCTGCCGCCCATTGCAGAGTAGCCGGTCCGGGTTCGCCGCCGGCGCGACTGCTTCTCCAGCGGTGGCAGGCTGCACCGCCCCTCGCCGGTCACAAGACACTGGCCCGCCAGCCGTGGGACTTGGCGCGCGAGGTGGCTCGCCGCGAGGGCGCCGACGACGCCCTGCTGGTGGACGAGGCGGGGCACGTCCTGGAGACCGCGATCGCCAACGTGTGGCTCTGCCGGGGCCATGATGTATGGACACCGCCGGCGCTGGCGCGGTGTCTGCCGGGGATCATGCGCGGTTGGCTCCTCGAACACGCAGCGGCGTTGGGACTTCAGGTGCTCGAGTGCGATCTCACAGAGGCAGACCTTCTCGGTGCGGACGAGCTCTGGATCAGCAACGCAGTGAGTGGTGTCCGGAGGGTGGCCAGTGTCGCCGACCGGGAGTGGCGGAGCTGGCCGTTGTTCGAGCGCCTCATTCGGCTTGGTGTGCCCGCTCCGGGGTGGTGAGGTGCGGGCTCACTCGGCAGGCAGCCAATGGCGATTCCTCGCGATGAGCCGGTAGAGCATCGGGCCGACCCAGCTCACGGGTGGCAGCGCGCTCAACCGCGCTAACCAGCGCCATCCGGGGAGTTCGGCCATGATGCGCCGCCAGGCGTCGAATCCTGCGAGCAGGTGGCCGTCCCCATTCCGCACCCACATCGATTCCTCGAGCTCACTGCGCGCAACCGGGATGCCGCGGTCGTCCAAGGTCCGAAAATCGTGGAATTGCACTCTTCCCTTCGGGTCGCGCCGCTCGCACCACCTCTGTGAGCGTTGACAAACGTGGCAGTCGCCATCCATCCAGACATCAAGGGTCACTCTGTTCACGCAACCTCCGTTTGCTGAAACCGGAGAGAAGGTCTTGACATTCCTTAAGAAAATACTAAAATAGCGATATGATAATGTGTTGTGATTCCCGATGGCAGATTCCCGGATTGTGGTGGCGATAGTGAAAGCTCCCCGGCTCGACTGCGTTTCTCCGGACCGCACATCGGAGGATTTGCTGGCCCTCAGAGCCCGACTGGCGGTCCAAGCGAGAAAGCTGCGGATCGCTTCCGATCATTATGCCCTTCTGGCCGGCGAAACCCGGCTCAAGATCATGGTCCTTCTCGAAGAGACATCCGAGCTCTGCGTCTGCGACCTCGCGACCATCCTCGAGATGACTCCAGCGGCGGTGTCTCAGCACCTCAGCCGTCTGCGGTCCGGACGCCTCGTACAATCGCGACGCGACGGGATGACCATTTACTATCGGCTCGTGGATTCGACTGACCGAGCTCTGCCGGCGCCCATTCTGGAAATGGAGTGATCCATGCGAATTGTCGTTCGAAGTCTCCCTGTTGTTTTAGCGCTTCTGGCGCTGGCGGCGCCGCTGGCCGCCGATAGCCCTCCTGATGCGGTTCGCACCACCTTTCAGGTCGAGGGCATGCACTGCGGTGGTTGCTCCTCGGCCATCATTGCCACGCTCGAAAAGGCTGATGGCGTCATCGAGGTGTCTGCTGACCACGAGAAGGGCGTCGCCGAGGTGGTCTACCGGCCGCGCAAGGTCGAGGTCGACGAGCTCAAGGCGGAGATCGAGAAGCTCGGCTACACCGTCACCGGGATGGAGACTGAGACGGTCGAAGGCTGATTATTGAATTAGGAACTAGGAATTGGGAATTAGGAATGCCGCCCACCCACCCCCGAAGTCAGAATTCCTTGCGGCAAGGGGAGGTTCAGCGGAGGTGCCTGGCATCCCGATTCGCCGCGAATCGGCGTGCCTGGCATCCTCACGGGAAGCGCGTTCAATCGGTTTTTTTGATGTAGGCGATGGTGGCGCCCCAGCCGCCGCGGTCCGGTGGGGCATCGTGGAAGCCGGAGACCAGGGGGTGGCGGGCGAGCAGCTTTTGCACGCGGTCCCGTTGCACTCCAATACCGCGGCCGTGGATTAGACGAACCTCGGTGAATCCCTTTCGTGACGCTTCTTCCAGGTAGGCGTCGACGACATCGGGAACGTCTCGTGGTGGAAACGAGTGGAGATCGATGCTGTCCTCCACCAAGATTTGGATCGGCTGCTCGGAATCGTATTTGTCTTCTTTGTCAGGTTGGCCGTGGTCCTCGAGATCGTCCGCACTGGCTGTGGAGCCGGCGAACAAAACCACCACCGTGAGAACTACAAGAACCAACCCGAACACCCCGAGGCCGACCCACGCCTTCGGACCGACCACCCGGGAGAGAGGCCACGTCATCGCCGCGGCAATGGCGAAGACTCCCAGCTTCGTCGCGACGTACGCGAAACGCACATTCGGATCGCCGAACAGCCTCTGGACCATGCATTGAGTTTATCCCTACCCGTTTCAAGGGAGGGTGAGCGGAGATTCCAAAATCCGAATTCGTTACGGGTTCAGTCGATTGATCAAACGGGGATAGGGAATCGCCTCCCGCAGGTGGGGGACACCGCAGATCCAGGCCACGCAGCGTTCGATGCCCATACCGAAACCCGCGTGTGGGAATGATCCGTAGCGGCGGAGGTCGAGGTACCACTCGAAGGACTCCCGCGGCAGGCCATGGGCCGCGATCTGACGTTCGAGGTGCTCGAGCGAGTCGGAGCGCTCGGAGCCGCCGATGATCTCGCCGCAGCCCTCCGGGGCGAGCACATCGACCGCCAGCGCGCGACTCGGGTCCTCCGGGTCGGGCTGCATATAAAAGGCCTTGAGGTCGGCGGGGTAGCGCGTGATCAACACCGGCCGGTCAAACTGCTCGGTGAGAATGGTCTCGTCGTCGCCGCCGAAATCATCGCCGAACCGGATGTCGGATCCCAGCGCTTGCAGCTTCGCCACCGCATCGGCGTAGTCGAGGCGTGGAAACCCGCCGTCCGCGGTCGGCCGGAGCTTCGAGACGTCGCGTTCGAGGCGTTCGAGATCCTCGGCGCAGCGGTCGAGAACCCGGGCCACGATCTCGGAGAGGAACTCCTCGCAGAGATCGAGGAGGCCGTCGAAGCGCAGCCAGGCCACCTCCGGCTCGACCATCCAGAACTCGGTCA
>CAYPBC010000139.1:4805-6025 GCA_964408845.1 uncultured Thermoanaerobaculia bacterium | reverse complement strand
ATCGTAAATTCAGCCGTCTCGATGTCAAGGGGTGAGTGGGTGGACCTGATATCTAGCATCCAGCATCCAGTATCCAGCATCAGGTGAATGGGTGGGGATACAATTGTATGAGTGAACGAATCTCAATCCACATCCGAACCGATCCGACTGCTGGTGGTCGAGGATGACCAGCCGCTCGCCGAGGGACTCAGCGGCAACCTCGAGCTGGAGGGTTTTTCGGTCACGTGCGTGGCCACCGGCGAGGGCGGGTTGGTCGAGCTCGGCGCTTCATCCGCCGATTTCGATTTGCTGATCCTCGACATCATGCTCCCGGGGATCGACGGCTTCGAGGTCTGCCGGCAGCTACGCGCCGACGGCAACCATATCCCCATTCTCTTCCTCACCGCGCGCGGCTCGGATGCCGACCGCATCCTCGGGCTGCAGCTCGGAGCCGACGACTATTTGACCAAACCGTTTCTCGTCGAGGAACTCGTGCTGCGGGTACGAGGAATCGTGCGCCGCGCCGAGTGGTCGCAGACGCCCGCCCACTCCGGTCCGGTGATCCGAATCGGCGCCAGCGAGGTTGACATGGACACCATGCGTGCGACCACCGCCGATGGCTCGGTGGCACTGACTGAACGCGAGGTCATGCTGGTGCGCTTCTTCTCCGAAAACGACGGTCGGGTGTTGTCCCGCGGTGAGCTCCTCGAACGGGTCTGGGGTTACACCTTCGACACCTCGACGAGAACCCTGGACACCTTTGTTCACCGCCTCCGAAAACACTTCGAGGAAGACGCCAGGAACCCACTGCACTTTCACACCGTCCGCGGAGTGGGCTACAGGTTTACGTCAGAGGCCGAAGAATAAAAACCTCAAATTCTCAATTCTTAATTCTTAATTCTCAATGGCCCGGCCCACAAAAATGCGAGCGGGGTGAGCGCGAATTGAGAATTGAGAATTCAAAATTAAGAATTCTTTCCTATCCCCAGATCCTTCATTTTCCGCCACAGCGTTACTCGGGAGATGCCGAGGCGGTCGGCGGCATCCTGAATCCGCCATCCGAAACGCTCGAGAACCTCGCGAATCAGACGTTCTTCGAGCGCCGCCATTGGGTTCGGCGCCCGCAGAAGCTCGTCCACCAGCACCGCCTGGTAGCCGTCAACCGGGAGATCGGCCTCTTCGATGCAATCTCCTGCACAGGCGATCGCCGCCGTCAGCACATGCTCGAGATCAGCGAGACC
>CAYPBC010000139.1:2621-4705 GCA_964408845.1 uncultured Thermoanaerobaculia bacterium | reverse complement strand
GGCCACGGGTTGGCGTCGTCCCAGCACCCGGTCCACGTGTGAAAGAGCTCCTCGGGCAAACCGGAGTAGCAGTGAATCGCGCGCGCCGTGTCGTGGCAGGCGGGGTCCTCGCCCACGATCAGCACGTCTGCGCGACCGCGGGCGAGAGTCTTCACTCGCGAGCGCAGCGCTTCAGACGCGGCGGACGACCCGGCCATGAAAAAACCCGGTCTAGGCTCGGTGGGACGGAGAATCTCCACCGCGCCGCGGAAGGTCCCGTTCTCGGTCCGCAATGGAACGACTGTCACGTCAAGCGACACTTCACGACCGTCGGCCGAAAGATATACGGTAGAAAAATCCTCGACCCGATCGAGTCCGGCTTCCAGGGCAAAGGTCAGCGGGCAGGCGTTTTCACAATCGACACCACGCGTGGTCAATCGACACCGCCCGCCCAATGACTGACCCTCCTCGTATCCCAGCAGCCGCCTGGCGACGATGTTCGCATGGATCAAGGTGCGTTGATCATCGAGGACAATGACAGCCTCGCCGAGCCGGTCGAGCACTTCGACCCACCCACCACCCAGGAGATTCCTATCATTTCGTGCCACGCCTCTGTAACAGTCCGAGTGGTGGGATTTATTCGCGATCGGAAAGTCGGTAGTCGAGTTTAACGCTCGATTTCGAATCCTTCTTCGACCTCGGGCTCGGACTCGTTGAAGTAGAGGGCCGTGTGGGCGATGGGGAGGAACATGACATGGATCCCGCCCTTGATGGGAACATCGACTCGGTAGTAGCCCTCCGGAGAGACGGACATCAGCGTCCCTGCCGTCCCTTTCGCATCAATCAGAGGACAATAGAAAGAGACCTTGCCGGGTATTTCCATCGCGGGCTCCTTTTCGCAAGTTCAAGTTTATCACCGCGTTTCCCGTGCCCGTCTCCATGCCTGTGTTCCGGCGAGGCGCTACCGAATTTCACGCGGACCGTTTCTCAGAGCGCTTCCTGAGAGGAGCCACCCTTGACATTGTTTGCCCGAAACAACCTGCCAAACCCGAATGCACGGGGAGCAAACAATGTCAAGAATGGCACCTCCGGTGAACGCGCCGTCCCGCGATCGGGGTCGGCATTCCTAATTCCTAATTCTACTCGTCGCCATCGCCCCGCGGTGCAATCTCTCCATACTCCTTGAGCTTGCGCTGCAGGGTGCGAAGGCCGATATCGAGAAGATCGGCGGCACGTGCGCGATGGCCTCTCGTGTGCTCCACGGTCCTCAGAATGGCTTCGCGTTCGATCTCGGCCATCGGACGTGGTCGCCACTCGGCGGACTCTTCAGGCACAGATGATTCGGTCACTGCCCGGTACTCGGCCGGAAGGTCCTCGAGCGTAATCTCATCGGTTCTCGCAAAGAGGACCATGGACTCGATGAGGTTGCGGAGCTCGCGGACGTTCCCTGGCCACGACTGGCGCTTGAGGGCCGAAAGGACTGCGGGGTGGACGCCGTGCACGTTGCGGTCCAGCTCCCGGTTGATGAGCTCGAGAAAGTGCTGAACAAAGACCGGGAGGTCTTCCCGCCGTTGACGCAGCGGCGGAATCTTGAGGGTCACAACCTTGAGGCGGTAATAGAGATCCTGCCGGAAACGGCCGTTTTCGACCCACTCTTCGAGATCGCGGTTGGTGGCTGCAACGAGACGGAAGTCGACCGCAATCTGTGAAGCGCCGCCCACGCGCATGATGTGGCGTTCCTCCAGCACCCGCAATAGCTTGACCTGGAGATCGGGCGAGAGCTCGGAGATCTCATCCAGGAACAGGGTGCCACCCGAAGCTCGTTCGATGAGTCCGATGCGCCGCTGATGGGCGCCGGTAAACGCACCCTTCTCATGGCCGAAGAGCTCGGACTCGAGGATCTCGCCGGGAATCGCACCGCAGTTAATGGCCACGAACGGACCCTGCGCACGGGGGGAGTTCTGATGCAGCGCATTGGCGACCAGCTCTTTCCCGGTCCCAGACTCACCAACGATGAGCACCGTCGAACGGGTCGGCGCCACCACCCGCAGACGATCGAGCAGCTCCTCCATGTCCTGTGATCCGCCGACGATGCCGTCGAAACC
>CAYPBC010000139.1:0-2521 GCA_964408845.1 uncultured Thermoanaerobaculia bacterium | reverse complement strand
CCGATCCCATCGATCTCTTCCAACACCTCCGGGTCTGCCGCGGCCAGCTCTTCCAGGCGGCCGAATCGCTCGGCCAACAACCGTGCCGCCCGTTCCCCGACATGGGGGATCCCGAACGCGAAAAGGAGCCGGTGGAGGGGTCGTGTTCGGACTTCGGCAAGCTCACGAAGGAGGTTTTTCGCCGATGTATCGCCCCAACCCGGCAGCTCTGCAACGGCATTGACATCGAAATCCCACAGCGACGCTTCGTCGGTCACCATGCCGGCCTCGACCAACTGCGCCAGCATGCGATCGCCGAGACCGTCGATCCCCATCGCACTGCGTGACACGAAGTGGCGAAGACGAGCCGCCACGACGGCCGGACAGACGGGGTTTGGGCAGCGCAGAGCAACCTCCTCAGGCTCGCGCTCGACCGGGGTCTCACAGACCGGGCATACTGTCGGCGCGATAACCGGCTCGGCACCCCGCGGACGCTCCGCGGTGACCACGCCCACCACCTTGGGGATCACCTCGCCACCCTTCACCACCCAAACCGTGTCGCCAATCCGCACATCGAGGCGCGCCACCTCGTCAAAGTTGTGGAGGGTGGCCCGAGACACAGTTGATCCTGAAATCGTGACCGGCTCGAGGATGGCGACCGGGGTCAGCACCCCGGTTCTTCCGATTTGGATCACAATGTCCGTGAGGCTGGTCGTGCGTCCCTCGGGCGGGAACTTGTAGGCCACCGCCCACCGCACGGATCGCGCGGTGGCGCCGAGGGCGGCCCGTTCGGACGCGCTGTCGACCTTGATGACGATACCGTCGGTGTCGTAATCGAGGCCGTGCCGCTTCTCCTCCCAGTCCTCGATGTACGCTTCAACCTCGGTGATCCCGCGGCACAGCTCGAGACCCGGACTGATGGGAAAGCCGAGACCACCCAGCCACTCGAGCGCCGCCACGTGGCTGTCCTCTTCGTGGCCATCCGCACGCGCTAACTGGTAGCACCACACACCGAGGCGCCTCCGCGACGCCTGCCGCGGGTCGAGGAGCCTGATAGCGCCGGCGGCAGCGTTGCGTGGGTTCGCGAACTCCCGCTCGCCCGCATCGCGCCGCTCCCGGTTGAGCTCGTCGAAAACGGATCGAGCGAGGTACACCTCACCCCTGATTTCCACCACCGGCGGCAAACCCTCGACCACGAGCGGCAGCTGGCGAATAGTCCGGGCATTGGCAGTGACATCATCACCCACCAACCCGTCGCCGCGGGTCACCGCTCGCTCGAGCCTGCCGTCCACGTATATGAGAGAGATCGACGCCCCGTCGATCTTGAGCTCGGTGGCAAGCCCCTCCGGCTCGTGTCCGAGCTCCCGGCTCACCCGCTCGAACCACCCGTTGAGCTCGTCCTTGGAGTAGCTGTTGTCGAGGGAGAGCATGGGAATCGCGTGCCGAATTTCCTCGAGCCCTTCGAGCGGCTCCCCCCCCACCCTTTGGGTTGGAGACGACGGTGTCTGCAATTCCGGGAATAGTCGCTCGAGCTCTACGAGCTCTGCATAGAGCTCGTCGTACTCGAAGTCGGAGATTTCCGGATCGGCAAGGATGTAGTAGCGGTGGTCGTGACGCCGCACCAGCCGCCGCAGCTCCTCGACCCGCCGCTGCGCGCCGGTTTGGTCAGCGCCCATGAGCTCGCACAATCACCGGGGACGCCGCCGCGGGCGCCGGCGAGGGCGGGGGCGCGGCCGCTCTTGGACCGAAACCCGAGACTGATCGGTGAGCTCCTGCCTCCCCACCTTGCGCAGTGCGCGTTTCCAACTCTGGTGGACCTCGGGCGTAATGTAGCCGAGCGCGGAGGCAAACACGAAGAACTCCCAGGCCACCGGGAAGTAGCCCTGTCGCGCAAGCTTCAAGACCTGGCGTCCGCGTTCGGGCGGGCACCGCATCTTGGTGACGGCGAATAAACCCTGGTGGATCAAATGGACGGTCTGATTGGACAGGTGCATGCTCGCTGCCGCCGGCTCCAGCATCTCCCGCAAACGATCGAGGAGCCGCACATTGTTCACCCGTTCTTTCTCGTCGGCCTCCTCTTCCGCCAGGACCAGGAACCTGGGGAGGAAGAAACCGCCAATCAGGCTCGGATCAGAGAACTTTCGACCGGCGACCACTCCTGCGTCCACCATTTCGAGCACCCGGACACTCTCATCGGTGTCGAGCGGCAGATCCTGGTAGGCACGGGTAAATACCCCGGCCTTCCACCAGGCTTTGTGAATCGCGGTCGCTTTCCCCGATCGCAGGCACTCGAGAAGCTCGTAAGTGAGTCGTGGCGTCGAAGCCTCCGAGATCAACGCCTTCTGGCGATCGATGGCCTCGGCCGTCTGTGGGTCGATCTCGAACCCGAGGCGCGCCGCATACTCGAGCGCCCGCATCATACGAACCGGGTCCTCCACGAAGCGCTCATCGGGATCGCCGATCGTCCGGATGATGCCGCGTTCGAGATCTTCGATGCCGCCGACGTGGTCGATGATCGAAAAATCGGCGATATTGTAAAACA
>CAYPBC010000138.1:0-6036 GCA_964408845.1 uncultured Thermoanaerobaculia bacterium | reverse complement strand
CCGGCCGCAACCCCAAGTGCGACAACTGCATGGCCCACTGCGGCTACGAGGGCACCGCGGTGGCCGACACTGTTGGGCACCCTTTGAAGGCGCTCAAGGTGGCGTTACGGGGGCCGGATACCTCCAAACCTATGGTCTCGGACCCACCTCTCCAGTACCTGGACGATCACCGGGAAAAGAACGAGCTGCCGGTCAAACAGGCCGGGTGAACGGATTCCGGTGAGCACGTTCTGGCTGCTCGCCTGCGTTCCGGGCGCTGTCATCTGGCTGATCATTCTGCTGCTGCCGTGGCGCCCGTGGTCGACCCGCGAACGGCTTGAGGGCGACCGTGACTCCCCGTCGCCAGACACCCGCGACCTCACCGTCCTGATCCCAGCTCGCAACGAGGCGCGGCAGATCGGCCGCACCCTGGTGGCCATCCGCGAGCAGGCGCCCGATACCGCGGTGGTGCTGGTCGACGACCGCTCCGACGACGGCACCGCCGATTCGGCCAGAGCGGCCGGCCTGGTGAACCTGAAGGTCATCGAAGGACGACCGATGGCGGATGGGTGGACCGGCAAGCTGTGGGCCCTCGAACAGGGCCTGGACGAGGTGGCGACGCCGCTGACCCTACTGCTCGACGCCGATATCGAGCTGGCGCCGGGGATCATTGCCGCCCTGCTTGACCAACGGAGGGCGCGGAATCTGCGAATGGTGTCGTTGATGGCGACCCTGGAAACCCACGGCTTCTGGGAGACGCTCCTGCTGCCGGCCTTCGTCTACTTTTTCAAGTTGCTCTACCCCTTCCATCTCTCCAACTCTTCGTTTCGGTGGGTAGCTGCGGGGGCTGGCGGCTGTGTGCTCGTGGATACCGGAGTCCTACGAGAGGTCGGCGCCTTCGCCTCCCTCAAACACGAGCTCATCGACGACTGCGCCCTGGCCGCCAGGGTGAAGGCGGCGGGCCACCGCATCTGGACCGGTCTCAGCCATTCGGTCGTCAGCCACCGTCGGTACGACGGAATCGGGAAAATCTGGGAGATGGTGGCGCGCACCGCCTATACCCAACTCCGCTATTCGCCGCTGCTGTTGGTCGGTTGTGTGGCTGCCCTGTCGTGGGCCTTCTGGCTGCCGGTATTGGGACTGGTGACGGGTGACGATACGGCGCAAATCGCGTCGCTGACCGCGATCACCGCCATGATCGCCACCTACCTGCCGACCCTGCGTTTCTACCGTCTCTCCGCGCTGTGGGCCGTTTTGCTGCCCTTCACCGGCACCCTCTATCTGGCCATGACAGTGAACTCCGCATGGCGGTACTACCGGGGGGTTCGATCCTCATGGCGCGGCCGGGTGTACAGTTCGGCATCTGATTCCTCCTGAATCCTCCAGGATCGAGCCGGAATCTGTCGCCCCCTTCAGGGGCTCATAGGTTGATTGATCCGCTCATTCCTGGGGCTCACGCCCCAGGCTAAATGTCTGCCGCGCCTCCGGCGCTCCGCTGCAAACACCCCAGCCCCGCGCTGAACTCCCTCCGACGCGCTGTCCGAGCCGCGGAGCGGCGATAGATGGATAGCCTGGGGCGTGAGCCCCAGGTAAAGGAGACCCAAAAAAATACTCAAGCCCCCGGAGGGGGCGACAGATCCATAGCTAACCCGCTTTTCTCTCCGCCCCCCCATCTACCGCTTTTCCGGCTGCCTCGACCGCTGAAATGGGGGGCGGTGAGAAAAGCGGGCTAAAACCCCCAACCAGCGCCGCCAATCACCATCCACCGTCCACCGTCGCCACCATCCACACGGTACAACAGGCCGAGTCCGAGATTGGCCTGCGCCACCGGCAGACCGAGCTCGAGCCCGGCATAGGTACGGCCCCCTTCGACCCAACCGAGGTCGCCCCAGGTCCGGAGCACAGTGACCTTATAGGCGGCGCCGATGAAGGCGGCCTTCAAGAGAGAGCCGCTGCGGTTGGTCTTGCCGGTGACACGAGACCAGCCGACGCTCAACTTGCCGCCGCCGAGACCCGGCTCGAGCTCGATAAAAGGGCCCCGAAAATCACACGGGGTCGCACAATCGTAGGTCGACGGCTGGGAGGTGAGCATGACGGCGAGGGAGGCCGACGCCACGAGTGGATAGGTGATGTGGAGACCGGCGAGACCAAGGGCAAAACGGCGTCGATCTTCGTCCTCCGCGACGACTTTCTCCATTGCCCCGGCATCGTCGACTTTCGAGCTCACGATCTCGATGCGATCGGCGATCTCCGGCGCCCCCTCGCGCGAAGGGTCGGGCTCCGAGCAGACCGCCTCGATGCTGAACTGGGCCGGATCCCGGATCTTACCTTCAGCGACCCTCTCGGCCACCAACTTTCCGACCAGCGACTCTCTGTCCCGTGCACGGTAGCTTCGCCGCATCGCCACAACCTGCGGATCGGCGAGACGATCGCAGTAGGTCTCGAGCACCGGTTTCACCTTGCGCCAGCGACCCTTGGTGTAGATCGGCGGTTGGAATGACTCGTCCCATCGCGGCGTGACGTAGTCGCGCAAATCAACCGGCCGGGAGATGAACCAGCCATCCTCTCGCAGCTTGAGAATCGGGTCCTCAATGTCGCAGAGATCGAGATAAAAGTGCAAGCCGGCGTAGTTCGCCTCGAGGTCGGGAATCGCCGTGACTCCCGACGCCAGTTTTCCGAGGATCAGGCTCTCCTCAACGATCCCGCGGTTGACCGCACGCCGCTCTGCCTCCTCCGGAGTCTCGCCCTTTTTGAGGCCGCGGTAATACTCCTTGTAGTATGTCCAGCCCGACGACACCAGATGGGCCAACTTGTCGGTGCCGATGCGGACACCGGCCACCTCGAGGGTCGGCGTGTACGGCATCCAGGTGCCGGTGTCGATCAGCGGGTGGTTCGAGTAGAGGTTGGTCCTCCGATACTCCTGCTGTTCGTCAGCGCCATTCGGAATCCGGTCGACCCACTCGGAGTTCCACGCCCAGATCTGGATCTCGTGCAGGAGCAGGAAACGCATTCTTTTGCGATAGGCGACCGCGACCTTACGGCAGCTCTCCGGCTGGCGGTCAGCTGGAAAGCTCGCGATGGCCCGTTCCAGCTCGAGGTTGAATCTGGCGTTAACGGCGTCGGTGGAGTCCGCAAGTGGCAAGCCCCAGGCATAATACTGGTCGGTTTCGAGGGCGGATGACGATCCCGGCAGCATCAACAACCAGAGCACGAGCACTGCGGTACAACGTCTCATGACAAGGCCAGATCTGGTTGAGCTGCGGCCCATAACCGGCGCATCGACCGCCCCGCGGCCGCACCGGCCCGCCCAAATACGATCAATGGGCGCCACAGTCGTGGGCGAAGTAGGAACCCGACGACGGGCCCCACCCGCAGTCGACCGTCGGCACCGGTCGCTGTCAAGATCGCCTCCGGCAATTCCTGGTCGGCGGCATCGATCACCACCCGCACCGCGATCCAGGGTAGGTGGTTGGCAAAGGCCACGCGAGCCACCGCCGCGCTTTCCATGTCCACCGCGCCGGCACCGAATCGCTCGGAGATGGCGCGCTTTTCATCCACCGTCGTGATCACTGAGGCGACGTGGTACAGCGGTGAAGTCGAAATGACGACCTGGCCGCGCACCCGCTCCAGCAGCCGATCGCGCCACTCCAGATCGACTCCGTGGCTCGACCCGTCCGCATCGATGACGGTGTCGGGGAGGATCACGGTCCCGGGGCTCAGATCTGGATCAAGACCGCCGGCGACGCCCCAACTCACAAGCGCCGTTGCACCGCGCTCGACCAGTTGGTTCGCCGCGTGCTCGGCCCTCGTGTCTCCGATACCACTCAACTCGACGAGGGGCCCGGAAGTGCGAATCCACCGTCTCTCCATCTCGAGGGCCGTGACGATCCCGAGCACCGCGGTCACCGAGCCGTCACGTGATTGCGGTACCGCGCCAGGGCCCACAGCGGAAAGAACTTCGAGTATCCGTGATAGCGGAGATAAAAGACGCGCGGGAAGCCCGGCGCCGTGAACTCGGCGTCGCTCCAGCCGCCATCGGCCTCCTGCGCCGTCATCAAGAACTCAACCCCGCGCCGCACCGCCTCTGAGCCGCCCTCCCCTGCTGCCATCAGACCCAACAGCGCCCACGCCGTCTGGAAGGCGGTGCTGCGATCACTCGCACAGCCTCGCTCGGGATCCTCGTAGTTGTCGTTCGACTCACCCCAACCGCCGTCCGAATGCTGAATGGACTTTAGCCATTCCGCCGCACGGCTCACCATGTCGCCTACGTCAATTTCTGACACGTGCTCCAGGGCCAACAGCACCGACCAGGTTCCATAGATGTAGTTGGTGCCCCAGCGCCCGAACCACGAGCCGTTGGCCTCCTGTTCCGTGCGCAGGTACTCGACGGCTCGAGCGAGGCACTCCCCGTCCTCGCTCCGGCCCAGCTGACCGAAGAGCGCAACGCACCGCGCGCTGACGTCGCTGGTCGGCGGGTCGAGCAGCGCTCCGTGATCGGCAAAGGGGATCTCGTTCAAGGCGTAATAGGTGTTGTCGGAGTCGAAGGCCGCAAAGCCGCCGTTCTTCGACTGCATGCCGCGCAGCCAGTCGGCGGCCCGCCGGATGGGTTCTGCGTACCGGTCGTTATCGGTCGCCAGGTGCATGGCCCAGGCCACCACCGCAGTGTCGTCGAGATCCGGGTAGTAAGCGTTCTCGTACTGGAAGGCCCAGCCGCCGCCCGCGAGCCCGGGATGGTCGGTCTGCCAGTCACCGGGCTCGTCCAGCAACTGCAGCGGCGTCAACCACTCGAGGGCCCTGGACAGCTCCCCGCTGTTTTTTTCGGCGCTGTCCTCGAGCAGCGCCAGGCACGCGAGCCCTGTGTCCCACACCGGCGACACGCAGGGCTGGCAGTAGGCCGAGCCGTCGTCCACCACCAGCAGGTCGTCGATCGCCTTCCGTGCCTGGATCATCAGCGGTTCGTCGTGGTCGTGGTCGAGCAGGTCGAGTGCCATATACGCGTTGATCATGGCCGGGAAGATGGCGCCGAGGCCGCCCTCGTTGCAGCGAGGGACAAACCACGCCTCCGCCCTCTGAAGCGCTTGTCGGCGAATCCAACGCGGGATCAGCGGCTCCAACGGTCGCACAGTCCGTTCGATCCAAAGGATCACGCGATTGAGGGTCGACCGCACCGGGAAGTAATCGCGTTCGATCTCGGGGTCCTTGGTGAAGAGCTCGCGAACGCCAATCCCGTCTGGATTAGCCACCTGGGCTTTGAATGCATAGATCACGAATAACGGCACCATCACGGTTCGCGACCAGTAGGACACCTTGTCGATGTGAAAGAAGAACCACCTCGGCAGCAGCATGATCTCGGGTGGGATGAAGGGCACGGCCCGCCACGGCAGCTGACCGAATATGGCAAGCGCGATGCGGGTGAAAACGTTCGCTCGGGCTGCTCCGCCCACAGCCAGCATGGCTTTCCTGGCCTTGAGCATGTGGGGTGCTTCGGGATCGTCGCCGATCAGCTTGAGGGCGTAGTAGGCCTTCACCGAACAGCTGATGTTGAGATCTCCGCCGAGATACAAGGGCCAACCACCGTGCTCAGCCTGCCGGGCGCGCAGATAGCGGCCGATCTTGGCCTCGAGTTCGGGTCGTCTTTCGCCCAGGTAGCGCAGAAAAAGCACGTACTCGGCGGGAATGGTGCAGTCGGCCTCGAGCTCGTAGCACCAGTGTCCGTCAGGCTGCTGGTTGGCAAGCAACGCGCTGCCCGCCAGCTCAACCGAGCCCCTTAACTGACCATAATCTCGCTCATCGGGCCTGCCGTCTGGAACCGTCACCGCCATTATTACTTGTCCCCCTACCACCTACTCATGCCGCGCATGTCATGACGATAGGCACGGACTGCTTCGGATCTCCGGCAAAATAATCTGCCACTATGCTGCAACGCGAATCTGGGCATCGTTTTATTCCGAGACGGAAGACGAGGTCCATTGATGTCGGGATACATCTCACAACACCTCCTCACCGACCCTTGACCAGATCGCGGATTCGGAACGAGCTATTCACTGTGAAGTCGAT
>CAYPBC010000137.1:2263-6065 GCA_964408845.1 uncultured Thermoanaerobaculia bacterium | reverse complement strand
ACGAGGGCAAGCTCGTCTGCGTCGCCGCCCGCGGCTGATCGGAGACCACTTTGCGTCATCGCCAGCCCGTATTCCTCGGGATTCTCACCCTCGCGATACTTGCCGCCGCCGTTTCCTCCGCACAGGGGGTCTTTGTCAGCATTCCACCGCAGGCCTTTATCGTCGAAGCGCTTGCCGCCGATCTCGTGCAGGTGACGGTGCTGCTTCCACCCGGGGCGTCACCGGCTACATACGAACCAACCCCGAAGCAGATGGCCGCCCTCGACGACGCACAACTCTACCTCCAGATCGGTGCGCCCTTTGAAGGCCCGATCTTGGAGAAGGTCTCCGAGCTGATGCCGGAACTCCGCGTCGTCGACTGCCGGGCAGGTGTGGAGCTCGAGCCGATGGGCGGCGGTGGCCACGATCACGGCGCCGGCCTCCTCGATCCCCACATCTGGCTCGACCCGCGACGAATGAAGATCATCGCGAGCACTACCGCGGAGGCCCTGGAGTCACTGCTGCCGGATGAGGCGCCGGGGATCGAAGAGCGCCTCGCGTCTCTTCACCGCGCCATCGATGACACCGATGTCCGGGTCGCCGATATTCTGGCCCCCTTCACCGGCCGCACCCTGCTCGTCTTCCACCCCGCCTACGGTTACTTCACCCGCCGCTACGGCCTGATCCAGATGGCTGTCGAGGTGGATGGCAAGACCCCATCGGCCCGGCGTCTGGCGACGGTCGTCGACGAGCTTCGGCAACAGCCGGTCCCTGCCCTCTTCGTCCAACCCCAGTTCTCTCGGTCGGCGGCCGAACGGGTGGCCAACGCCCTCGACTGCGACCTGGTCGAGCTCGACCCCCTCGCCGGCGACTACCTGGCCAACCTGGAGATCATGGCCGGCCGCGTCGCGGGGGCGCTGCGATGAACCTCCCGCAGAACTCCACACCAATTATCGAGGTGGCAAACTTGAGCTTCCGCTTCGACACCGGCCCGCCGGTGCTCGAGGACGTCAACCTCGAGATCGCCGGCGGCGACTTCGCAAGCGTCATCGGTCCCAACGGCGGCGGCAAGACGACCCTGGTCAAGCTCATCGTCGGTCTCTTGAAGCCGACCACCGGACGAGTCCGCGTCTTCGGCCTGCCACCGGCCAAGGCCCGGCCCCGCATCGGCTATATGCCCCAGCACGCGATGATGGACCCACGCTTCCCGGTGCGCGCGACCGATGTCGTTCTCATGGGACGGCTCGGAGTGGGCCGCCGGTTCGGAAACTACAATCGAGCCGACCGGGAGGCCGCAGCCGACGCCCTGACCAAGGTGGATCTCGAAGCTCTCGGAGGGCGACCTTTCTCAGACCTCTCAGGTGGGCAGAGGCAGCGCGTCCTCCTCGCCCGCGCTCTCGTCACCGACCCTGATCTGCTGCTCCTGGACGAGCCCGCCGCCGGTCTCGACCATAAGGTGGAACAGGATTTCTTCGAGCTGCTGCAGGAGCTCAACCAGCACATCACCATCATCCTCGTGACCCATGATCTCGGCTTTGTGGCAGGCTTCGTGCGAACGGTGATCTGCGTCCACGGGCATGTCGACATCCACCCCACAAGCACTCTCGACGGCCGCGCGATCTCCAAGATCTACGGCGGCGAGGTGCGCATGGTGCGGCACGACCACCGAGTGGATCACTGATGGAGTTCATCAACGCCGTTCTCCAGTTCGAGTTCCTCCAACACGCGCTGGTGGCGGGGGCCCTAGCCGGGATCGCCTGTGGGGTGGTTGGATCCTACGTGGTGGTGCGGCGTATCACCTACATCGCCGGCGCCATCGCCCACTGCGTCCTCGCGGGTCTGGGAATCGCGCGGTGGCTGAAGGTTGTTCACGGGTGGCCGGTCACGCCTGTTCTGGGCGCTGTGGTGGCGGCGGTGGCGGCGGCCCTCGTCATCGGAGTTGTGAGTCTCCGCGTGCGTGAGCGGGAGGACACCATCATCGGTGCGGTGTGGGCCATCGGCATGGCGGTCGGGATCCTCTTCATCGCTGTCACCCCGGGCTACCACGAGGATCTCATGAGCTACCTTTTCGGTAACATCCTGCTGATCGGAGGCGGCGATCTGTGGGCGATGGCGGCGCTCGACGCGGTGGTCCTGCTGCTCGCCCTCGGCCTCTACCCCCAGCTCGAGGCCGTCTGCTTCGACGAAGAGTTCGCGCGCCTTCGCGGCCTCAACGTCGAGGCCTACGTCCTCGTCCTGCTGGTGCTCACCGCCCTCACAGTGGTGCTTCTTGTGAGCGTGGTCGGGATCGTGCTGGTGATCGCTTTGCTCACCCTTCCGGCTGCGATCGCCGGTCAGTTCACCACCACCCTGCGCGGCATGATGGCCCTCGCCTCGGTCCTCGCCGTCTCGTTCACCACCGCCGGCCTCGCCGTCAGCTATTCCCCCGACTTGCCCGCGGGCGCCACCACCATCGTCATCGCCGGCGCCGCCTACCTGCTGGTTCTCGTGCTCCGTCGGGTCGTGGTGGCGCTCCGCGCCTGAGCAGAGGAAGCCCCCCGGCCCACATCAGTTTTTAGTTTTGAGTTTTTTGTGCCGTCCCCCCTCCTCGAGACAATGGGTGGGTTGGGGTTAATTCAAAACTCAAAACGTGCTCTTCTGCTCTTCCGCCAACCCACACGGTCGATTGTCAAAAACGTGTCAATGAGGCGACATTGTGCATCACATCTATATAATGGCCGCGCCGACCGTGATCGGTCGAGGAGGAGAAACCGATATGAACAGCAAAAGAATCCTGAAAACACTGCCTCTCATCACAGCCATTGCGGTGGTTCTCGTCGCACCCGCCGAGGTGCAGGCGGACGAGAACTGCTGTCTCAACAACTATCGCTTTTCCGGCGGCTGCATGGTGGTCGTGCGCGGATCCGAGACCTGCGAGAGCGTCCTGAGCTATCTCAACAGCTTCCAGAGCGTCGGCAAGTACTACTGCGACAACACCACGGTGCGGGGTGGCTGGACGCTCAGCGATTGCGGTAACGTCGGTCAGATGAAACCGCAAACCCACACTCCTCAGTTCACGCAGCCGAACGAACGGATCCAACAGGACCAGCCCAGCATCCGGTCCACCCAACCCCAGACCGCTCCCGGAGCCCAGGATGCGATGCTGATCGAGACATCGGCCCCCCTCCGGGTACGATTTGACGGCAGCATCGACTCCGACAGCCAGGCCGCCGGTCAGCTCATGACCGGAACCCTCGAAGAGGATCTGATGTCGGGTGATACGGTCCTTGCCCCAGCCGGCAGCCAGGTGCACGCGCAGCTCGTCCCCACCAGTTACTGGACCGACGGCGGCGGCGATGCCTTCCAGATTCAGGCCACCGCCATCAAGGTCGGTGACCAAATGATCCCGTTGAGCGCCACCGCGATGCAGGCAGGCGGTGGGATCGCGACCTCGGGCTCATCGGTCAACATTGCCAAGGGGACCCTGGTCAGCTTCGAAACGACCTCCGCCGTACAGCCCACCAACGACAAGGCCGTCCTCGAGGCTGGAACCAACACCTGGATCGAGGCCTTCAACACCCACGACGCCGATGCCCTGGCCTCGCTCTACTCCGAGGATGCGGTCCTGCTGCCGCCGAATGAGCCCGCGGTCTTCGGCCGGGATGCGATCCGCGCCACCAACAAGGAGCTGCTCGCGGAGGAGGGTCTCGGGATGGAGCTCGAGGATCTCGAGGTCAAGATCGTTGGCGACCTCGGCTACAAGGCCGGCCGCTACCGGATGTACTCCAAGGATGGCGGGCTTCTCGACCGCGGGAAGTACATCGAGATCTGGAAAAAGACCGAC
>CAYPBC010000137.1:0-2163 GCA_964408845.1 uncultured Thermoanaerobaculia bacterium | reverse complement strand
ACGTTCAAACGTTTAACGTTCCAACACCGGCCTGCTCCGCTACAATGGCGCCACATATCGAAATCGTGACACGATCGGAGGTCCTGCAATGACCATGACTCATCAAACGCGCGCCAACTGGGCCCGGGGGGCTGGATCCTGTTTCCTTGTGATCGCCGCCTGCACGATGAACCCGGCCACCGGGCAGCGTCAGCTGACTCTGCTGTCGGAGGCGCAGGAGATTCAGATTGGCGCGCAGACTCATCCCGAGGTGCTCGCAACCTATGGCGCCTACGACGACCCCTCGTGGCAGGCCTATATCCAGCAGCTCGGGGAGAAGATGGCGGCGACCTCGGAGCGGCCCGACCTGGACTGGACCTTCACCGTGCTCGACGACCCGGTGGTCAACGCCATGGCTCTGCCCGGCGGCTTCATCTACGTCAACCGCGGCATTCTGGCTGACTTCAATTCTGAAGCCGAGCTGGCCTCGGTCCTCGGTCACGAGATCGGGCACGTCACGGCTCGCCACTCTGTGGAACAGATGAGCCGCGCCCAGCTCGCCCAGCTCGGCCTCGGCGTTGCCGCTATTGCCAGCGAGGACTTCCGCCAATACGCGGGGCTCGCAGGTCAGGGTGTCAACCTGCTGTTCCTCAAGTTCGGTCGCGATGACGAGAACCAGGCAGATACTCTCGGTCTGCGTTATTTGACCCGCGCCGGTTACGACCCGTACGAGATGCCCAAGGTCTTCAGCACCCTCGATCGGGTGAGCCGGTCCCAGAGCCTGCGGGCGACACCTCAGTGGCTATCCACCCACCCCGATCCCGGCAACCGCATCGAGCGCATTGACGCCGCCATCGGCCGGTTGCCCGCGGATGAACGCGAGGGGACCGTCGGCCGCGCCTCCTACATGCACCGTCTCCAGGGTCTGGTGTTTGCCGACGACCCCCGCCAGGGCTACACGATCGGCCGCACCTTCTACCACCCCGAACTCGCCTTCAAATTTGATTTTCCCGACCAGTGGCGGATCATCAACCAACGCCAGGCGGTGGGTGCTTTGAACGAGAACCGGGACGCGGCTGTGGTGTTGACCCTGTCAAACGAGGCATCACCGCGGGCTGCCTTCGATGCATTCTTTGCTCAGCAAGGTATTGAAAAGGGCCCCAACCGGGGGCACAACGTCTTTAGGTTTCGCGCGTTGAACACCCAGACCAGCGTCCCCGAGGCGGAGGGTGTCGTCAGATTTATCGGCCATGGTGGGCGCGTCTACAAGCTGCTCGGTTATACGGGGGTCGACGCCTGGAAGACGCACGGCGCCTCCATGCAGCAGTCGCTGGGGAGCTTCGCCAAGGTCACCGACCGCCGATACCTCGACGTCAAACCGAAGACCATCGACGTCATCGAGCTTCCGCAGGACATGACGCTCGCAGATGTTGCCGCGCGCTACCCCTCGACCGTCGAAATCTCCGAGCTCGCCATCATCAACGGCGTCAAGGAGGACACGGTGTTGGAAAAGGGCCGCCTGGTGAAAAGAGTCGTAGGCGGCAAGCTACCGAGCTGATCACCTGGAACCGATACCTCAGGTTACGTATCTGTCGCCGCTTCGCGGCTTGATGGACTTGGAATCGCCGATTCACCTGGGGCTCACGCCCCAGGCTAAGGATTTGTCGCGCCTTCGGCGCTCCGATTCAACGTCGGAAGCTCATTCACGAGCCGCGGAGCGGCGAAAGATCATTAGCCCCGGGCGTGAGCCCGGGGTTCCAGTGCCAACACCATCCCAAAGCCCTGAAGGGGCGACACTACGGATTCTCTTGCTGCCTGTCCTCTGGTTTGCGGAGGATCCATAGGTAGGTTGGGAAGGCCCAGTACGCGACCGCCAGCACCACCAGCGCGGCGCGCTGCTTGAGCGACCCGGGCTGGATCATGTCTCCGGCCATGTATTTCTCGGGATCGCGCACCACGGCCGCGGTGTAATCGGTGATCTGGAATCGATGGACCAGCCGGCGCAGCCCCCACAGACTGAGGTGGGTCTCGTAGCAGCGCTCTCCCTTTCTGGTCCATCGGACGTACAGATCTCTCAGCGGTTTCGGCAACGGGGTCAGCAGGGGCAGATTGTAGTGTCCGTCCCAGACGCGCAGCCGATTCTCGGCCGCGAAGTAGCAGAGACCGCCGGGCTTGAGAATCCGG
>CAYPBC010000136.1:2459-6069 GCA_964408845.1 uncultured Thermoanaerobaculia bacterium | reverse complement strand
TGAGCTCACTGCGCTGCCGTCGGCGGGTTCACGCCCCAGGCTATGAATCTGTCGCCGCAACGTTCTAACGTTCAACCTTCAAACGTTCGAACGGCTCCGTGAGTTCAAGCACCACGGTATGGATGGATCGCGGCGCTCGGTCATATGCCCAATCCTCATGACTCTCCTGGAAGTCTTCTGCTACGCTCGCTCGACGGCCGCGGCGGATGTCGAGAAAACATGGAGCCCGCAGCGCCGTACAGCATGTCGAAGGAGTATTCATGAGAATTCGGTTTGCACCCATCTCCGTACTCGTTCTGGTTCTCATCCTGGCATCCTCGGCCGCAGCCGTTGAGGCGCCCCTGCCCCGGCATCCGGCGCCGTCCCCGGACGGGTCGCGGATCGCCTTCTCCTGGCAGGGCGATCTGTGGCTGGTACCGGCGGCGGGTGGAGAGGCCACGAGGCTCACCGCCCACCCCGCCGGCGAGCGCTTCCCGGTGTGGTCGGGTGACGGCCGGCTGATCGCTTTCGCCTCGAACCGGCACGGAAACGACGATGTGTTCGTGATGCCGGCCGACGGCAGCACCGCACCGGTGCGGCTCACCTTTGCCGCCAACGGCGATATCCCCGACGATTTCACGGCCAAAGGCACGGCGGTCCTCTTCACCTCCAACCGGGCCGAAAGCGTCAAGTGGGGTTCCCAGCTGTGGACGGTACCCCTCGCGGGAGGCACGCCGGCAATCGCCCAGGAGGCCTTCGGGCAAGCCGCGGCCTACTCGCCCGACGGCACCTCGCTGGTCTTCGTCCGCGGCCAGACCAAGTGGACCCGCCGCGGCTACCACGGCGCGGCGAGCCGGGATCTCTGGCTACACGCCGCCGGCGGCGAGTACCTCAAGCTCACCGATTACGACGGCGACGATGATCGCCCGACGTGGCTCGATGGCGGCGCCGTCGCCTTCCTGTCGTCGCGGAACGGGCGCAAGAACGTCTACCGGTTGGATATCGACTCGAAGACGGCAACCCAGCTCACCTTCCACGATGGCTCCGCCGTACGCTTCCCACGGGCGGCCGCCAACGGCAGCGTCATCGCCTACGAGTTCGAGGACTCGGTGTGGACGATTCCAGGCGGCGGCGGCGAGCCAACCCGCCTCCACATCGCAGTACCGCTGGACCTCGTCAGGAACCCGATAGAGCGCAAGACCTCGAGCGACGGCGCCGACGAAATGGCCATCAGCCCGGACGGGACGACGATCGCCTTCATCATCGCCGGCGATGTCTTTGTCACCGGAGTCATTTCAAAGGATGACCAGGAGATCGCCAAGGCGCCGACCGCACGCGTCAGCTCGACCCCCGAGAGGGAATCGGGCCTGAGTTGGTCGCCTGACGGCAAGACGCTCCTGTTCTCGTCGGCGCGGAACGGAAACGACGACCTCTACCTCGCCGAGCCCGCCGCGGAGGAGACACCGTGGCCGGAGGCGTTCGACTTCAAGCTCACCCAGATCACCAACTCACCGGCCGAGGAGAGTGGGGCCGAGTTCGCACCGGACGGCGAGCGCATCGCCTTCATCCGCGGCAAGGGAATGCTGATCGTGATGCCGCGGGCCGGCGGCGCGGAAACCGTTCTCCTCGACCACTGGTCGGCACCCGACTACGAATTCTCTCCCGACGGCCGCTGGATCGCCTACTCCGCCCCCGACGAGCAGTTCAACTCCGAGGTGTGGATCGTCTCCTCGACCGGCGGAGAACCGTACAACGTGAGCCGCCACCCCGACTACGACCTCGGTCCGCGGTGGTCGCCCGACGGACGCCGCCTGGTGTGGACCGCCAAGCGGGTGGATGACTCCATAGACGTGTGGGGTGTGTGGCTCGCCCGCGCCGACGACGAGCGGACGCCTGCACAGTGGCTCAAGCTGTGGAACAGCAAAGACGAGGCGAAGAAAGGCGATGACAAGGAAAAGGACGACGCAGCATCAGACGAGGAATCTCCCCCCGACCTGCCCGAGGTCAGCATCGAGTTCGATCGTTTGTGGGAGCGGGTCGAGCAGATCACCGATCTCAAGGGCGACGAGGGCGCCGCTCGGGTCAGCCCCGACGGCAAGACAATCATCTTTACGGCGGGGCATGAAGGTGAGGACGACCTCTACAGCGTGCGTTGGGACGGCGAGGAACTCAAGCGACTCACCAAGGACGGCGCCGAACCCGAGCAGTACCGGTTCGGGCCGAAGGGCAAGACCATCTTCTATCTCGATGGGAAGGGCCGCATCAAGAGGGTCAAGCTCGACGGCGAGGCCGGCGACCCGGTGCCGTTCAAAGCTCGTTACGAGGTCGATCTCAAACGCCGTCAGGAGGCGGTCTTCAACGAGGCCTGGCGGGCGCTCAACGAGAACTTCTACGACCCTGACTTCCACGGCGTCGATTGGCCCGCTCAGCGCGAGAAGTACCGTCCGTGGGCCCTCGAGGCATCGACCAAGGAGGACTTCGCCGACATCGTCAACCTGATGCTCGGAGAGCTCAACGCCTCTCACATGGGCTACTACCCGCCCGGCACCCGCGGCCGTTCGAAGGGCACGGGAGACACCACCGGTTGGATCGGAGTCACCTATGACCCGACCGCCGGCGGCCCCGGCATCCTCATCAACGAGGTTTTGCCGGACTCCCCCGCGTGGCGTAGCGATGCCGCCATCGGACCGGGCGAGCGCCTGCTCGCGGTCAACGGCGTCGAGATAGGTGATACCACCAACATCTTCGATCTCTTCGTCGACACCGAGGAGCAGCGCACATCTCTCAGGGTGCGGGCTGCCGACGGAGAGGCACGCACGGTCGTCGTCGAACCCGTCGGCTACTTGGCGCAACGCCGGCTGCGGTACGAGGAGTGGGTGCGCGAGCGGCGGCGGCTGGCCGACGAGTGGTCGCAGGGACGCCTCGGCTACATCCACATTCAGGGCATGAACATCCCGTCCTTCGAAGAGTTCGAGCGCGGTCTCTTCGCCGCGGCCAACGGCAAGGACGGCCTCCTGATCGACGTTCGATCCAACGGCGGCGGCTGGACCACCGACTACCTGATGACGGTGCTGATGGTGACGCGCCACGCCTACACCATCCCGCGCGATGCCGATCCCTCGATCCGCGCCTACCCGCAGGGCCGGCTGCCCCTGTCGGCGTGGACCCGGCCGGCAGTCGCGATCTGCAACCAGGACTCCTACTCGAATGCGGAGATCTTTTCGCACGCCTTCAAGTCGTTGGATCGGGGGCCGCTGGTCGGCGCGCCGACCTTTGGCGCGGTGATCTCGACCGGCGGCATGCGGACTCTCGACGGCGCCCTGGTGCGCCTGCCCTTCCGCGGGTGGTATGTGGCGCCCTCGGGGATGAATATGGAGAACAACCCCGCGGCACCCGACGTGGTGGTGTGGCAACCCCCCGCGGAGGATCGTTCGAAGACCGAGGACACCCAGCTCCGAAAGGCGGTCGAGGTCCTGCTCGCTAACCTGGCGACCGACCCGCGAGCCGGAGCGTGGTGATCGCGTAAAAGGGGTATGACTCGCCCCAATTTTTTCGATGTCATCGTGCGGCCGGGACGGCCGCACCACAAAGGCCTTCGGGGTCGTCTTGTAGCGCAGGCGTCTCGCCTGCA
>CAYPBC010000136.1:0-2359 GCA_964408845.1 uncultured Thermoanaerobaculia bacterium | reverse complement strand
CTTGTAGCGCAGGCGTCTCGCCTGCACCTGCGGCCGGGACGGCCGCACCATCCGGCATCGCGCTGTGCGCTACGCCGTGACGGGCCTCCTCTGCCCTGCTTGTCACGGCGAAACCCGAAGGGTGAAGCCGGATGGTGCGGGCGCCCCGCCCGCACATGGGTCGTGGCTGTCGTTGTGATGCTCGCTTTTGGCGCTCAGGCGCAGGAGGCAGAACGGACGCCAACACCATTCGGCGCGGTGGTCGAGGTCCGGCGGATCATCACCGAGGTGCGGGTTGTCGACTTTGACGGTTCGCCGGTTCCCGGTCTCGGACCCGGTGATTTCAGGGTCAAGGTCGGCGGCGAGCGGGCCGAGGTGCGGTCCGTGCTGTGGATCTCCTCGACCGCGGAGGTTGCCGAGGCATCGGGCACAGAGTCGACCGACCGCGCGTCCACCCTCGATCTCTCCGGCAAACCGGAGGGGCGGTTGATCGTGGTCCTATTCCAGACCGATTTCTCAATGCACCGATCGCGCACCATTGGCCTGGTCCGCATGGCGCCGCGCGCCTCGGACTTCGTCGCCGGTCTCGGCCCGGGCGACAAGGTCGCCGTGCTCGTCTATACCAGCCACCTTCAGCTTCGCGCTGACTTCACCGACGACCACGAGGCAATCGCCGAAATGCTGACCCCCCAGGATGTGCTTCGCGGCCGGGTCGAGCCACCCGCTGCATCGGCGCCCTCTCTGGGCGAGCACCTGGATGCCAACGACGCAAAGAACGCCGCCTCGATGGCCGCCGCCCTCGAGCTTATCGGCGAGGCTCTGAAACCCATCCCGGGCACCAAGTCGCTGGTCCTCTTCGGCTACGCCCTCGGCCGCATGAGCGCAGGTAGCAGGATCACCATCGACGACGGCTACCGCAGGGCCATGGAAGCCCTCAGCGCCTCCAGGACCTCGGTGTTTTCGCTCGATGTCACCGACGCCGACCTCCACTCTCTCGCCCTCGGTCTGAGGACCATCGCCGAGGACACCGGTGGTTTCTATGTCAAGACCCACCAGTTCCCGGACACCGCGATGAAGAAGCTGGTGCGGGTGATCTCCAGCTACTACGAACTCGAGATCATCCCCCCGCCCGACCTCGAGGACGACTACACGATCAAGGTCTCGGTCGACCGTCCACGCACCGACGTTTACGTTCGCCAGGATCACCCGTCACCGTATGTCTGGTAACCTGGTCCCCGTCCCCGATCCCGCCGCCATGGCGTAATCCGGATCTGAAACGGAGGAATCGAATGCAAATGTCTCTGAAACGGCTTGCGTCCACGATCGGAGTCGCGCTGCTGACCCTCGGCTGTGTCCAAGTGGCCGATACCGCCGGTGCGGGCACGACCCTTCCCGACACACCGGACGGCACCGTCGTTGCCGTCGCCCAAAAGCTCGTCAATCACCACCCGGAGATTGTCTGGGAGGCGCTTCCAGAAAGCTATCGCGCCGACATCAACGAGCTCACCTCGACCTTTGCCGAGAGGATGGACCCCGAGGTCTACGACCAAGTGATGGCGCTCGCGATTCGGGCGGTCGAGGTCCTGCAGCAAAAGAAAGACCTGATCCTCGCCAGCGAGGCCGCTGAGTCTGCACAGATCGACCCCGAGAAGTTCGACAGCTCGATAACCGGTGGCATCGCGGTCGCGCAGACCCTCCTCAGCAGCGAGATCTCGACGCTCGCGGGCCTCGGAGCCATCAACTGGCAGCAGTATCTCGCAACTACCGGCAGGACCTTGATGGATCAGGCCGGGGAGATCGAGATCGAGGAAGGCGAAGACCCCATGGCCGACCTCGAGACGCTGGAGGTCGAGACCCTCGAAATCGCAGACGACACTGCGAAGCTGCGCCTGGTAACCGCGGACGATGAGCCCGAGGAGATCGACCTGGTTCGTGTGGAGGGCCGTTGGGTCCCGGCGGAGATGGCCGCAAAGTGGCCGGAAGCGATGGCCAACGCCCGCCAGAGGCTCGACGAGATGACCCCCGAGAAGGTCGCCGAAATGAAGGGCCAGGCACTGATGGGTCTCGCCATGGCCGAGGGTGTCATCGAGCAGATCGCCGCAACCGAGACCGTCGAGGAACTCGACGCCATGATCGGCCCGATGTTGCAGGGGATCATGGGGAACCTCAATTTCGCGGGGGGTATGGAACCCGAGGACGACGACGTCGGTCCGGCCACGGAGTAGTTGAACCGGTAACCCGCCCCGCACCCGCGGCGGATTTCGAATTTTTCACGCACCAGCCCACTGCACGCAGGACGCGTGCCCCACGAGGCCTCCGGGTAGTTTTGTAGCGCAGGCGTCTCGCCTGCAAGTGCGGCCGGGACGGCCGCACCACAAGG
>CAYPBC010000135.1:0-6098 GCA_964408845.1 uncultured Thermoanaerobaculia bacterium | reverse complement strand
GAAGCGGCGACAGACGATCGGACGATGATGGCTGCGGCTCACGCCGCAGCCGCAATCTGTCGCCCCTCCAGGGCTCCAGGGGTTGGGCGTTGCTGTCCTGGGGCTGACGCCCCAGGCTATGAATCTGACGCCCCTTCGGGGCTTTCCCGTGGCCGCTTGCTGGCGGAGGCGAACGCAACAGCCACATGCCGCAATCCGCTCCAATCCGCGGCCACGGCAGATACCTCAAAAACGCGGGCTAGAGCAACGCCTCGATCTTTCCCAGCAACCTCTTGAAATCGACCGGTTTGGTGTCGTAGTCGTCGGCGCCGACTTCGAGACATTTCTCGCGATCGCCGGCCATGGCGTGGGCGGTTAGAGCGATGATCGGGATGCCGCTCGTAGCCGCATCGGCTTTGAGACGCTTCGCCGCCTCCCAACCGTCCATCACCGGCAGGCTCATGTCGAGCAGGATGATCTCTGGGTTCTCCAAGGCCGCCATGTCGACGCCCTGTTGGCCGTCGACCGCGATCACAACCTCGTGGCCGCGTTTCATCAACCTTCGCGACAGCATGTCGCGGTTCATCTCGTTGTCTTCAACCAGCAAGATTCTCGCCATTCAGTTCACCTCATTCATTCTCATTATCCGGATTCCCGTCACCGGTGGGCACGCCGTGCTGCGAAACCAGCTCGCGAACCTGTTTCAGGAGCTGCTGCTTCGTCAGCGCTCCCTTCTCCACAATACGTTCGACGCCGCCTAGGAGTTTTTCTCTTTCACTCTGATCGAGATCCTTGGCGGTGACGACGATGATCGGCGTCTCTCCACACCCCTCGAGCATACGGTAGTGCATCACGAACTCAAACCCGTCCATCACCGGCATCATCAGATCGAGCAGCACCAGATCGGGACGGTTCTTTGTCGCCAGATCGAGGGCGATGGCACCGTTCTCGGCCTCATCTACGAACCACCCGTCGTCTGTGAGAGCTCGTCGAAAGAGTGATCGGATACCTTCATCATCGTCCACCACCAGGGCGCGGTCGCCACCGGCAGGACTGGCGTACTGCCTCGCGAGCTGGCGCAACTTGTCACGATCGACCGGTTTGGTGAGACACTCGACGGCGCCGAGGGTATAGCCGAGTTCCTTGTCGCCCGCGATGGAAATCATCATGACCGGGATATGCTCGAGCTCCGGATCCGCCTTGACCTCCTGTAGAACCGACCAGCCGTCCATGCTCGGCATCAGGACGTCCAGGGTTATAAGGGAGGGTTTGAGCTCTCGGGCGAGTTCGAGACCCTCTTCTCCGGAGGCGGCGGTGACGACGGAGAAACCCTCCGACTCCAGCGTTCTCTGGACCAACTCGCGGGAGTCGGGATCGTCGTCGACGACCAGGATGAGTCGCACCCCGGGCAAGACCTCTTTGGCCTCCGGCTGTTCTGGTCGATCAGCGGCGGTGGCACCCTCCAGAACGTCAACCTGGGTCGGCAGCTCGATGGTGAAGGTCGTTCCCTTGCCGATCTTGCTGGTGACGGTGATGTCGCCACCCATCATCTGGCAGAACCGGCGGCTGATCGGCAACCCGAGCCCGGTTCCACCGTAGTCGCGGGTGGTGGAGTCATCGGCCTGGGAAAACTCCTCGAAAACGGTCTCGAGCTTGTCCTCCCTGATACCGATGCCGGTGTCGGACACGCTCAGGGTGAGCCACTCGGCGCCGTCCCGCAGCTCCTTTGCCGCGGTGAGGGTGATGGTACCGTCTTTGGTGAACTTGGCGGCGTTGGACAGGAGATTAAACAGCGCCTGTCTGAGCTTGGTGAGATCCAACCGGACCATCCCGAGGTTGTCGGCAAAGTCCGTCGCCATCCGGTTGTCGTTCTTGGTGATCAGCGGCATCACGGTCGCCACCGCCTCATCCAACATCTGACGCAGGTCGAATGTCTCGAGGAAGAGGTCCACGCGGCCAGCCTCTATCTTTGACAGGTCGAGGATGTCGTTGATCAGCGCCAGCAGATGCTTGCCGGCGGCGTTGATCTTCTCCAAATCCGGAATCATCTCGTCGTGACCATCGTCCTCTGCGTCCTCGGCCAACATCTCGCTATATCCGATGATCGCGTTCATCGGTGTCCGCAGCTCGTGGCTCATGTTGGCGAGGAAGGTGCTCTTGGCACGGTTGGCCGACTCCGCAGCGTCCTTGGCTTCCTCGACCTGGATCTCCATGATCTTCTTGTCGGTGATGTCGAATATTGTACCGTCCAAATACAGGGCGTTGCCGTCGTCGTCGTAAACGGCCTTCCCCCTGGCAAAGGTCCAGTGGACGTCCCCGTTTCTGGAGATCACCCGGTAATCGTTGGTGTACGAATGCCCGCCATCGATCGCCTTCCGGGTGTTTTCTGCAGTCGACTCGCGGTCGTCCTCATGCATGATCGAAGCGAAGGTTCGTTTTGGGTTTTCTCCGAGAAAGTCCGCGGCCGGGTAACCCGAGAGGTTCTCGATCTCGTCGCTGATGAAGAGCATCGTCCAGGGATCTTGGGTGAGACACCTGTAGACGACGCCCGGGATGTTCTCCACCATCGAGCGGATCCGCTCCTCATTCTGCCTGAGCTGTTCTTCGGCCTCCTTGCGGTCGGTAATGTCGATCGAGTACTCGATCATCTGCACGACGTTGCCGTCGTCATCGAAGATCGGGTAGCCGTTGACCTCCATGTACCTCGGGTTGCCGTCGGCGTCGTCGTGAATGTGTTCGACAGTCACCGGTTGCTTTGTTTTTTTGATTTCTGCCAGTGGGCACGTATGCAGGCTGGTATTGCACGGCGTATCGCTCTTGTGGGTGAGCGCGTGGCAGGTTGACTCTCCCGAGGCCCCCAACGCGCGTGCCGCGGAGTTGGCGATTTTGATCGAGTAATCCTCGGCGTCGATGACGTAGAACGGGTGAGTCAGCGACTCCAGGGTGTTCTCCAAAAGCTGCTTCTGCTCAGCAACCTCTTGCTCGATCCGGCGCCGCTCGGTGATGTCGTCCTTGATCGCGACGTAGTGCGTGATCTCGCCCGACGCATCGCGGATCGGCGAGATCGAAGCGGACTCCCAGTACAGTTCACCGTTCTTCTTCCGGTTGCAGAATTCCCCGTGCCACTCTCGGCCCGAGGCGATCGTTGCCCACAGGTTGGTGTAGAACTCCTTTGGCTGGCTTCCGCCCTTGAGCACGCGCGGGTTCTGACCCAGCGCCTCCTCGAGCGTGTAGCCGGTGACCTCGGTGAATTTCGGGTTGGCGTATTCGATGTCTCCAGCCAGATCCGTTATGACCACGCTGCTTGAGCTCTGCTCCACAGCTTGCGACAGCTTTCGAATCTGGTCCTCCGCCCGCTTCCGCTCGGTGATGTCGATACCGATGGTCAGGATCTCCCGCAGGCTCCCGTCGTCGTTCAGGATCGGGGTGTTGCGCCATGCCATCCAGATCCGGTCGCCATTCTTGCGTTGGTTCTCGGTCTCGTCGTCCTCAAACGAAGCGGGATCCGAAGCGATCTCATCGATCATGATGCGGACGTTCTTCTCAACAACCTCGGAGGTGGGAACTATGGAGCCGACGATGGGCTCCCCGATGAGCTCCTCCGCGGTGAAACCGAAGAGCTCCAAACCAAAATCGTTCATGAACAGGATTCTGCCCTCGGTGTCCCACCGAAGGATGACGCTGCTTATGCCCTCGAGCTCCTCCGCCGTCTTTTTGAGGTCGGCGGTTTTCTGGCGAATAGCGGAGACCATCTGGTTGAAGCTTCCGGCCAACCCGCCCAGCTCGTCGCCGCCGGTCACCGGGACCTCCACGTCCTCCTCACCCGAGGCGAACCGGCGGGCCGCACCATCGAGCTCGACGATCGGCGCCACAAAACGCCGGGAGAGGAACCATGACGCGATCAGCACAAGAGCCAACACCGCCGCCATGCGGAGGATGAGATTTCGGGTGAAGATTCGGATGCGGGTGAACGCCTCGTCGGCGTCGATGTCTGACAGAATTGCCCAGTCGACGCCCTCGATGTCGAGCGGCGCGTACGACGCCAGCACCTCGACCCCGCGATAGTCCGTGGCGGTCGTGGTCGCTGTCTCGCCGGCCAGCGCCGCGTTCGACGCCGGGGTCCGCACCTCCTGGATCAGGATTGTCGTGCCGAAGGTCCGAATCTGCCGGATATCGACTGGCGAGGCGCCCGCCCGTTCTGCAGCCTCCAGGTAGCCTGCCGGGTCCTCGAGGAGGAAGCGCGAGTTCGACCGCATCTTGAAATCGGGGCCCACCAGATAGGTCTCGCCGGTCCCTCCGAGACCATCGATCTGCCAGTTCCGGTTGCCCGTCATCACCCCGTCGATCTCACCCACCGGCATCTGGAAAACGAGGACGCCGAGCAGCCACGCGCCATCGACAATGAGCGCCGCCATGAAGGATGCCGGCTCGCCAAAAGACGGCGCATAGGAGGCGAAGTCGACCAGTTGGACCGAATCGCCCATGTAATCGTGCTGCGCCTCCCGGAAAACCTCCGCCAGGTTGGTGTCCTGGTATGGGCCGTCAAGCAAGTTGGTCCCGAAATCCACGTCCTTGGAAACCGTGTAGACGATGTGCCCGCTGCCATCGATCAGGAAAAGGTCGCGAAAACCGAACTCATGGACAAAATCGCGCAGGACCGGATGAATCGTTCGATGAACCGCAGTGTAATCGCTGTCGTCACCGGCATCGTCGAGCAGGTCCTTTTCGCCCACCGGATTCGGGTTGGCAACGATGTAGTGGTATTGGAGGTAGAGATCTTTGTCGTCCGTCGGCAGAATGGCAGCGGGATCGACCTGGGTTTCCGTATTGCCCTCGAGCTGTGGAAGGTACACCTCCCGGTAGTAGTTGGCCACCGCGTCTCGCTGCTCCGAAGTCAACTCGACGTCACCCGACGCTCGGTGCGCATCGTCGAACTCCACCATCGCATCGACGATCATTCGGTCCTTCGCAAAGGTCCGTGCTTGACTTCGAATTTGATCGAAGTACTCCTCGATCTGGTTCGCCTTGCCCGCTCGCACCGAGGTCAGGTGCTCGAGAGTGGTCCGTTCGACAGCCGCCTTGCCCCCGAGGTACGACAGAACTCCGACCAGGATCAGGGCCGGCACCGCCAGAGCGAGCACTGTCAGAAACAACTTCGTCCGAATGCGGATGTTTTTCAGCACCGTGATGTCACCTCAGCTCCTCCTCGCCACCCTGTTGGCCAGGATCGACAGCAACAGACCGAGCGTAACGTAGCCGAGAATCCGCTCGCAGATAAGCACGATCTCGCCCACCCAGTGAGTGGGGGTGATGCCGCCTGAGCCGAGACGGGTGTAGGTGACGATTGAATAGTAGTACGGTGTCAACGGGGTGTCAGCCGACGCGGGGAGGCTGAAAAAATGCCACCCAAAGATCGAGTCGAGGTGGAAGATCACCCCGAAGACCATCGTCACGACGAACGCACCCAGCGCCAGCTTGCCGAGGCTGCGTCCGTAGTCGATCAGACCCCAGGCGCTGAACCAGAAGCGCTTCCAGCGCCGTTTGGCAGTCGATGGCGTTTCGTCGATCGCGACCTCGAGGGTGTCCAGGTAATCCTGGTCCTTGGCATCGCGGACGAAGAGCGGATCCCCGAAACACGAATCGAGGCCCCGGATCCCGTAGTAGCGGCCCCGCTTCTCGCGAAAACCTCCGTCCTTCATCGCGGTGAGGTTGGTGGCCGCGAGGTTCGCGTTGCAAAGGTTTGCGCCAGTGATATCGGCATGCGCGAGGTTGGCGCCGGTGAGATCGGACTCGTTCAAGTTTGCCCCCGATAGATCGGCCTCATTGAGGTCGGCCCCTCGGAGCTTGGTGCCCCGCAGATCGGCGCCCCTGAGGTCGGCGGCGCCGAGGCCGGCCCCGGTCAGATCGGCTTCGATGAGACACGCGTCGGCAAGCTCCGCCTTGTACAGCGCCGCGCGGCTGAGATCTGCACCCGACAGATCCGCTCCCCGAAGCAATGCCATCTTGAGGTTCGCTTCAGTCAGATCGGTTTGAAACAGTTCGGCGTCGGTGAGATCGGCCTCTCCCAGGTTGGCACCGGTCAGGTCCATCTCGCTGAGGTCCTCGGCTTGGAGGTTCGG
>CAYPBC010000134.1:0-6125 GCA_964408845.1 uncultured Thermoanaerobaculia bacterium | reverse complement strand
GACGGCCTTCGGCCGTCGTGACGCACCGTCACCAGCGAGTGGCCGATGGCCGGCAATCCTCGGCCTCGGCCACGATTCGCTGCCGTCGGCGGGTTGGCGCCCCAGGCTATGGGTCTGTCGCGCCTCCGGCGCTTGACCGCAGGCCCAGTGGTTCCTGAACCCTGAACCCTGTACACGGGAGTCGGTCGCCGGAACGCGTCAGAGCAACTCTCGGGTGGCGCTTTCAAGATCGTCGAGATTGAACCGGACGAGCGCCAGCTCGGGCCCGTCGTGGGCCGCGGTGAAACAGTGGGTGCGGCCGACGCGTTCGTGCCAGGCGCCCGTCAGCCGAGGTGCCTCGTGGATGTGACCGTGGAGGGTGAGCAGAGGTTGGCGCTCCTCGATAAAGCGCTTGATAGCGATGCTGCCCACGTGCACGTCAAGCGGCACGTGATCCACCGAGTGTCCGTCCAAACCGGCACGATCAAGGGCGGTCCGGTAGGGCGGTGAGTGGAAGAGCAGGATCGCATCTCGGAGGTCTCGGTTCCCGGCCAGGCGCTCCAGATCGTCGGCGATGGTTCCAAATCGGATCGCGTCCGGGTCGACCGGCACCGTGCGCTGCCCCTGCTCCGGTGAAACACAGCCCGGATCGGTAAACCGTGAAACATCGTAGCGTTCCCAGTCCTTGAGCAGGAATGGCGTCGGCGGAACGCAGTTGTAGCCAAGGACCGGATGGCCGCCCAGGGAGTCCCAGCGTTCGTGCACGTAGGACCACAGCCCCGCCCTGTCACCGTCGAGGAAACTAATTTCGCTCGTCCTGTCGTCATCGTTGCCGAGGATGAGGAAGAATGCTGGGGCGTCGTTGCTCAACCGCTCGCGGATCCGCCGGAATCCGTGTTCGAAGACATCGGCGATGAAGTTCTGGGAACCGAGCAGGGACTCCCAGTGGTGCGGCAGGATGTCGCCACCGAGAAACACGGCCTGCGGATGCTCGTCCTCGACGGCTGCAAACAGCTTTTGATAGCGGTCGCCTCGTCCGTGCAGATCGGAGGCGAAGAAACAGTGGGTGGACGTCACCTCACCGGCGGCCGATCAATACCCGTATAGTGTCACCGCTGACCGTGGTGTCGCGGACCATCATCGAGCCGTCGGCAAGATCGAGGACAACCCATAACGACACGGGGGTTTCCTCCGGGTGGTGTCCCACTCGGATCCGCGACAACTCGGGCGACCCGACCACGATTTCGTTTGGCCTGAAGAAGGTCTCGATTCCGCGGATGCGCACCCACACCCGTGGCGGGTCGTCGAGCCGGGAAACGCGGAGACGATCCTCTGAAAGACCGCCGTCGCCGCGGATTTCGACGACGGTTGCATCGTCGACACGCGCGACCGCTATATCGACGACTCTGGTCGCCGGTCGGGTGACAGGGGGAAGATCTGCCGCCGCTACCTGTGGCGATGCCAGGACGTCGTGAGGTTCGGCCGAGGGTGGCTGTCTGGCCTCCTCTGCATTGACGGTTGGACTCGGCGCCGGCAGGGTTGGCACTGGAGCAAAAACGGTCCCTTGGATCTGCGAGGATGCCGGCTTCATGACCAACCACCACACACCGATCGAGATCGCCACCAGCACGGCAGCCGTCGCCGCCAACGGCCACAAACGAAGGTTCCGGGGAGGGGTGCGTTTGTCGGACGGCACCAGGGTCGGATCCGATACACCCTCGTCCGCCACACGCACCGGTGTGGGATCCGGCTCGTCATCGTCGTCGATCACGCTGATCTCGAATTCCTGTCTGGTAGGCTCCGCGGGCTCTGAGATCGAGATCTCCGGTGGCTCGCCTTCCGGGGGACGATCGAACTCCAGGTCGATTTCCTGTTCGGCGTCCAGCTTCGACAGCCATGCCGGCAGAACCTCGTCCGACGCCGGCGGGATCGCTGGTGAGTCTGCCTCTTGGGGATATGGCTCACTGACGGGTGGTTTCCAGGGTGGTAGAGCGCCCCCGCCGAGCGCATCGGTCGGAATCTCGTCGGCGCCGCCATCGCCCAATCCAATATCGAATGGGTTCCCACCGACCGCGATGTGAAAATCAACGAGCTCGCGGATCACCTCGCGACTCTTAGGATCGACCTCTTCAAACCACACAACCATCCCGGGCTCGATCGCCGGATCGTCATCGGGCCCCCGAGTCGATACAACCACCCCCGTTCCCTGGGCGATCGCGAAGTCCTCGGGCATCACGAAGCGAAAACGAATCGCCGTGCCGCGCGGGTAGGGCCGGTCGGTCTTGATGAACAGCCCACCGTGGTTGAGGCACGGGGCCATCTCCTCGCGGAATTTGCGCAGGGTGTCAAACTCCAGATCGACGGTGACGCGATGGTCTACCGGATCCGCCGAATGATCACGATTGTTGTCGTCGTTCTCAGAACTCATTTCTCGCCTTTCGGACGGTGTACTCGATTCAACCACACCATAGCAAACCGGTGCGGTCGTAGGCTAGTCCGCATTCCCCGCCACGTCGCGCTGCGAGGCCCGCGGTGGTATCGTTCCCGAGTTGATGCAAGTTGTGGGTTCAATCCTCGCGTGCACGTTGATCATCATGGGTGTCCCGGCTGCCTTTTCAATCACTGAGGAACCCATGCGGACGGTGACCCTGTATCAGGGGCACGCCACCATGGAGATACCACGCTACTGGAACGACATCTCTGCGGAGTCTCTCGAGTTTTTCAGCCTGCGGGCGGCCGAGGCCTCGGGCGGCCGGTCGGCCGAGATCTACCAGTACGGTTTCCGTCCGGACGACCCTCAAATGGACTTTGCGCTTCCGCAGATCCTCATCCAGATCAGGGAGAGCGGCCGCCTTCCGTATGGGCAGTTCCTTCATTTGCCGACTCTTGAAGAGATTCAAAAGGAGGGCAACCCCCTCCTCGCCGACCGGGCCGGTCCGATGCTTCGCGGGATCGAGCTCGAAGCAGCACTCTTCGACCGTCGCCGGTACGCGATCTACCTCACCAACACGCTCGATCTCGCGTTCGAGGGGCGGGTGTCAGTGACGACGGCGTCGTTCCTCACCGAGCGCGGGTTGTTCACCCTTCACTGCTACGCCGGCGTCGACCAGGAACCGGTGATGGCGCCGCTCTTCGACCGCGTCATCGACAGCGTTCGCTTCGACGATGAGCTGCACTACAAACCGAGGCTCGGCGACCTCTGGCCGCCGAGACCGAGCATCATCGCCTATGGCGCCGCAGCGCTGATCGCCATCATCCTCATCCTCAGCCTGATTTGTAGCCGGCGCCACCGATCGTGACCATCTCGATCGACATCGAGCGACGGACGATCCACGCCGGAGTCCGCGATCTTCTCGGAGAGCCCGCCCAACGTTCGATCGGGCTCACGGGGACCGGCCTTTCCCGGCTCTGGATCGGCGCCGAGCTCCATCGGCGGATTCAGCGAGACCTCGAGGCCTCGGAAGCGGGTTTTCGAGGCGAGGTTCCGGTGGAGGTGGAACTCGAGATCGACGGTTGGACGGTGGAGATCGCAGGCCGCGCCGATGGCGTGGTCTTTGACGATGGACGGGCGGTCCGGGTCGATGAGATCAAGACCCTCCACTTCGCCGTCGATCTTCACAATCTCTACGCTCAAGAGCGGCTGGATCGCTTTCGGCGCCAGGCCGCCCTCTACGCGTTCATGGTGTCTGAGCCGGACCGACCTGCAACGGCCCGTCTGATCCTGGTCGACATCGTCTCCCACGACGAGCAGGACGAGGAGGTGACGTGGGACCCCGAAGCGGTGTTCGCGTGGCTGCGCCAGCAGATCCACCGCCGCATCGCCCATGAACAACGCCGCGTCGCACGCCTCGAGGAGCTGCGAGAGGCGGCGGCGTCCCTCCCCTTTCCCCACCCCGAACCCCGTCCCGTACAAGAGAAAATCGGTGCCATGGTTGCCGAGACCCTCACCGACAAGCGCCACCTCCTGCTGCGTGCGCCCACCGGCTGCGGCAAGACCGCGGCGGTTCTCCACCCCGCAGTGCAGGCCGCCCTGGGCAGGGGGCAGCGGGTCTTCTTCCTGACCGCCAAGACGCTGCAGCAGCGGATCGCGGTGGAAACCGCCAACGCCATGCAGGACAGCGTCTTTCGAAGTCTCCAGCTGCGCGCCAAATCGAAGATGTGCGCCAACACCGAGATCGTGTGCCACGAGGAGTTCTGCCCCTACGCACGGGACTACGGGCAGAAGTTGGTGCAGAGCAAGCTCTTGGAAAACCTGCTCGACGGTGACGAACACCAGGATCCCGACCGCATTTTCGCGGCGGCCAAGGAGCATGCGGTGTGCCCCTTCGAGGTCAGCCTCGACCTCCTCCCGGAGGTCAACCTGGTGGTCTGCGACTATAACTACGTCTTCGACCCGACCATCGGCCTCCATGCCCTCCTCCACGGGGACGCCCTCCGCGATGCCGTGCTTATCATCGACGAGGCTCATAACCTCGTCGACCGTAGCCGTGAGTACTACTCGCCGGAGATCGGCACATCAATCCTGGAACGCGCTCGCGCCTTTTTGGAAACCAGGTCGAATCCGGTCTTCGCCGAACTCGCCGGGCTGGTCGAGGATCTTGAACGGGAGGTCCGCGAACGAGTCGCCGAGAGCCTCGGCGACGAGGGCCCAGATGAGGGGCCGGCCGATCTCGACCACGACGCAATCTCCGACCTGCGGATCGCCTTTGACGGCGCCATGCTGAGTTATTTCCTGTACAAGCGAGAGCATGAGATGTGGATGGCCGACGACCCGGTTCTCGATGTCTTCTTCGCGCTCACCCGCTTCCATCGGGTCCTCGCACTCGACGGCGACGAGTTTGTCCACATCGCGTCCCGGAGCGAGGACGGCGGCCCCAAACTGAGGATATTCTGTCGCGACGCATCGCGCTTTGTCGGCGAGGTGTTGGACGGAAGCGCATCTTCCATCGCCATGTCCGCCACCCTCGAACCGTTCGACTTCTATCGCGATCTCCTCGGATTCGATGCGCATCGCACCGAGGAGCTGTACGTGCCGTCGCCGTTTCCGGAGGAGAATCGTCTCGTGCTCGCCATCGGCGACGTCGACACCACCTACCGGCGGCGGGCGGCAAACTACGATCGCATTGCGAGCTGGATCGCGCGCCTCGCCCATCCGGCCGGCAACGTGCTGACGCTCTTCCCGAGCTATGCCTTCCTCGGTGCGGTCAACGACCGCCTGCCGCCGCTGCCCCACACGGTGATCGCGCAACGGCCAGGGGTCTCCGATGCCGAGCAGCGCGAGGTCCTCGGCCTCCTCGGCAACGGGAAACCCCATGTCCTGATGGCGGTGCTTGGCGGAATATTCGCCGAGGGCGTGGACTACCCGGGGGAGATGCTGTCACAGGTCATCGTGGTGTCCCCGGGTCTGCCCCAGTACAACCTCGAGCGCGAGCTCCTCAAGGGCTACTACCAGGAGTTCTACGAGCACGGCTTCGGCTACGCCTATCTGGTGCCCGGTCTGACCCGCGTCGTCCAGGCCGCCGGCCGCCTCCTGCGTTCGGAGAGCGACCGCGGGGTGATCGTCGTCATGGGGCGGCGATTCCTCGACCCACGGTACGCCCGCCTACTCCCGGAGGAGTGGACGCATGGAGACCCCAGCAACCTTGTATATGAGGATCCAGAACAGGCCATCCAAGAGTTCTTTGATGAGAACGAGTGAATTCTCAATTCTCAATTCTCAATTACCAATCCCCCGTCTCGGGGTGACAGGGACGGCCATTGAGAATTAAGAACTAAGAATTGAGAACTTTTCAGCGCGCCATTGCCGCCTCGACGTCATCGACAGCCTTGGGGATCCCCGGCCCGAGGACTCTGCTCCCATCCTCGGTGATGAGCACGTCGTCCTCGATGCGGACGCCGCCCAAACCGCAGAAATCCTCGAGCTTATCGTAACGGATAAAGCTCCGGTGCAACCCTTCTCCCTGCCAGCGCTCGATCAACGCGGCGATAAAGTATATTCCGGGCTCGATCGTGATCACGAAACCGGGCTCCAGCTTGCGCGCCAACCGGAGGTAGGCGAGGCCGAACTGGGTCGAGCGCTCCTCACCCTCCTCGTAGCCCACGATGTCACCCAGGTCCTCCATGTCGTGGACGTCGAGGCCCATCAT
>CAYPBC010000133.1:0-6144 GCA_964408845.1 uncultured Thermoanaerobaculia bacterium | reverse complement strand
CGGAATATCGATGCCGTCCCAGCCTTCGGGGCTTTCGAACCCGGGCAGCGGCCCCGCTTCCTGGACCGAGGCAGTCACCTCTCTGACGACCTTTGCCCACTTGTGGCCCTCGGCGGCAGAAACCCAGGCGAAATGGAGGCGGCGAAGATCGATGCCGATGAAATCCAGCAACGATCTGAAGATGGTGAAACGACGTCGCGCCACCAGGTTCCCCTGGACGTAGTGACAGTCTCCGGGGTGGCAGCCCGAGACGAGCACCCCATCGGCGCCCTGGTCGAAGGCCCTGAGGATCATCAGCGGGCTCATGCGGCCCGTGCAGGGAAGCCGCACCATGCGCACGCCGGCGGGATACTCGAGACGGGTGGTGCCGGCCATGTCGGCGCCGGCGTAGCTGCACCAGTTGCAGACCAGGGCGACGATGTGTGGCTGCCAGTTCTCGGCTAGGGCGCCGGCACCACCGGAGGCGACGCTGACGTTTCCCTCAGTCATTTTCCGAGCACCACCGGCAGTGGGCCCAACGCCCCGAGCTGGGCAAAGACCTGCTCGTCGCTGTCACCCTCGAGGTCGATGTAACCGCCGCGGCAGGTCACGGTGCAGAGACCGCAGCCCTCGCACATTGCTGGGTTCGACCACGCCACCTCTCTCAGGAGAACACCCTCGGAGTCGAAGATCTCCCGCCTTTCGATCGCCTGGTAGGGGCAGACCTGGAGACACTCGAAACAGCCCGCACAGAGGGCGTCGTTGACGTGGACGGTCAAGGGATCGCGCTCCAGAAACTCCTTCGACAACAGCTCCATGCTCTTCGACGAAGCCGCCGAGGCCTGCGACACGGTGTCAGGGATGTCCTTGGGCGCCTGCGCGGTGCCGGCGAGAAAAATCCCGGCGGTCAGCGTCTCGACGGGCCGCAGCTTAGGGTGAGCTTCCTTGAAGAAGCCATGAGCATCGGCGGCGATGCGCAATTTGCCCGCAATTTCACCGCGATCGGCCGGCTCCATGGCGGCCGCCAGCACCACCATGTCGGCATCGATCTCCACCGGTCGCCCCGACAGGGTGTCGACCCCGAGCACCTTGAGCTTGCCGTCGTCTTCGATCACCTGGGAGACCCGGCCGCGAATGTAGATCACCCGCTCCTCCTCCATCACGCGGTGGACGAACTCCTCGTAACCTTTGCCGCCGGCGCGGATGTCCATGTAAAAGACGAAGGCTCGAGAGTCCGGGATCTTGTGCTTGAGGAGCAGCGCGTGTTTGGCGGTATACATACAACAGATCCGCGAGCAATAGGGAACACCGTGCTCCGGGTCACGCGAGCCGACGCACTGTATGAACACCACGTCCTTTGGCACCTGCCCATCGGACGGTCGCCGGATTTCGCCGCTGGTCGGCCCAGAGGCCGATAGCATGCGCTCGAACTCGAGACCGTCCATGACATCGAGAGAGCGCTGGTAGCCAAACTCCTTAGCAGGCTGACCGAGCCTCAGATCGAAACCGGTGGCCACCACGATCGCCCCGACCTCGCGCTCGACGATCTTGGGCTGCATGTCGAAGTCGATCGCCTTGGGCAGGCAGGCCTCCTCGCACTTGACGCAGGCAAGGACCCTGAAACCGGTAGGTGAGTCGAGCTTGGAATTCAGACAACGATCGGCATCAAGGGTGAAAACGGATGGCACGGCCTGTGGGAATGGGATGTAGATCGCCTTGCGGCTCGACAGCGCCATGTCGAACTCGTTGCCGCCCGGCTCCGGGCACACCTCGGCGCAGTCGCCGCAGGCGTTACAGTCCTCAGCCACCACGAAGCTCGGTTTCTTGCGAATGCGAACCGTGAAGTTCCCGACATACCCTGTGACCTCTTCAACCTCGGAGTAGGTCATGAGCTCGATGTTGGGGTGTCTGGAGACCTGCACCATGAGCGGTGTCAGGATGCACTGCGAGCAGTCGAGAGTCGGGAAGGTTTCGGACAGGCGGGACATGTTGCCGCCGATCGACGGCTGGCGTTCGATGAGCACCACCGAGTGTCCTGCATTGGCCATATCGAGGGCGGCGCGGATCCCGGCGACCCCGGCGCCGATGACCAACGCCCGTTTGGTGACCGGCACCTCGATTGGATCGAGAGGGCGAGCCCACTTGATCCGCTCGACCGCGGAAACAACCGTCTGGCAGGCCTTGGCGCTTGCCTGCTCCGGGTCCCGGTGGACCCAGGAGCATTGCTCGCGGATGTTAGCCATCTCGACAAGATACGGATTCAGCCCGGCCTGGACGGCGGCCGCGCGAAAGGTCGGCTCGTGCAGTTGGGGCGAGCACGCGGCCACCACCACGCGGTCGAGGTCGTGCTCTTCGATGGCGTCGATCACCATCTGTTGACCCGGCGCTGAACACAGGTAGGGGTAGTCGGCTGTCACGACAGCCCCGGGGATCTCGCGGGAAAACTCGACCACTTGCTGTACCTTGACGTTACGGGCGATGTTCTCTCCGCAATGGCAAACAAACACACCGACGCGGCTCACGCTCGTCCTCCTTCGATTTCGATCAACATTCCGCCGCGACCTCCTCGTACCGCTGAAGCGCGACTGGTTTGAATCGTTGCCTTTCGAATCCCAGCTTTTCGTACGGCACCCCCTGGGCGAACGCCAGGAGCTGGAAGTAGTAGATCGGCGGGGTGTGGAAGTCCTCGTCGAAGAGCTTGGCGATCTTCATCTGCCCGTGGTCGAACTGACCGAAGCACGTCGGACAGATCATGCCCAGGACATCGGCCTTTTCCTCGTGCACGGTGGCGAGCAGATCGTGCATCATCTGATTGGGGATTTCCTCGCTATCACAGGCCTTGCCGCAGCACAGGTGCCAATTCTCGTGCCGGACCGGCGTCGCACCCAGTGCCTCGATCAAGCGCTCCAATACCTGCGGGTCGTCGGGGTTGTCCACCTGCATGATTCGCGACGGCTTGAGCAGGTGGCAGCCGTAGTGGATCGCCACCTTGAGCCCCTCGAGCGGCCGTTTGACCGACTCCCGCACCACGTCGTACCCCACCTCGTCACGAACCAGGGTGGCGATGTGGCGCACCCGGCTTGTACCGCGATACTCCCGGTCGATACGCGCGAGACGTTGGTTGACCTGGCCCCGTAGCTCCTCGTCCTGGAGCAGATGGTAGGTCTCGGACAGCGTAGCCGTGCAACCGGAGCAGTTGGTGAAGATGTCGAGACCGAGGTCCTCGGCGAGGGTCAGGTTGCGCGCGGCGACGGTCAGCCATGCCACCTTGTCCTTGGACTTGAAATAGATCGGGTCGGGGCAGCACGACGCACCCTCGAGATCGACGATCTCTATCTCCAACTTGGCCAAGGTCGACCGGATCGCGAACTCCATCGCCGGGTGGCGAGCCGGAATCAGACAACCTGGGAAAAAGGCGTATCGCTTCACGACTCACCCCCGCTCTTGACCTCGGGTTCGAGCAGGGTGCGGATTTCATCCATCGGTACCGCACTCAGAGGCTGCAAGCCGAACTTGGCTCGCTGTTTGTCGATGGCCGGGTTGTCGGGCACCGTGCGGCCACACGTCATAAAGGTCTGAATCACCTTGTCGGCGGCCGGGGGCGCGAGACCGCGGTCGGCGAGCATGTTCTTGAGCGAGATGATGACCTCGACCGGCTTCACCTCCTGCGGACAGCGTTCGTGGCAGCCATAGCAGTTGGTGCACTGCCACAACACGTTGCGCTCGCCGAGGAGCTCGTCCTCGAGGCCGTACAGCACCTTGAGCATGATCTCGCGCGGGTTGAAGGCCGGAGAGTAACGGGTCGCCGGGCAATCACCGACGCAGGCGCCGCACTGGTAGCAGAAGTTCGCGAGGTTGCCCTCCACCTTCTGCGCAAGCTCCCGCTTGAACGCGAAATCCACCCGAACGATGTCGCAGTCGTCAGATCGCGAGGCCATTTCGACCCCCTCCGAATTCGAAGACTTTGCCCTCTTAACCATCACGCCTCCGAGTGGGCGAGGAAAAATTCGAAATTCGAAATTCGAAATTCGAAATCAACATCAGCTCGCCTTCTCCACCTTCTTCTTCAGGTGCCGGATGCTGTTCGACCGGCACTTCGGGCACGACCGCTCCACATCCTCACCTTTCACCACCTTCTCCTGGTACTCGTGCCCACACATCATGCATTTGAAGTCACCCAAGGTAGCGGTCGCCATTCCTTAACCTCTCCCCTTTTTCTTTTTTCGCCCGGGGTTTTTCTTGGAAGATCTTCCCGGAGAAAGAAGGTCGCTGCCAGAAAAACCACGGGCGAAAAAAGAACACATGGTTTACCTCAGGCCGATGCCGCTGTCGCGGCCTCGGCTTTTTCTTTGTCGATCCGTTTCTTCTTCGGCTTCGGCTTCAACGCCTCCCTACCGTGTGCGATCTCATCCGCCGTTACCGTTTGCCTGAGCTCCTCCATCTGCCGCATCACCTTGGCGAACTTCTGGCCCTCGGCGGCCGAGATCCACTCCAACTGCAGCCGCTCGGGGCGCACCCCGGCCTTCTCAAGCCTGTTCCACAGCTTCTGCACCCGCTTGACGGTCTGTCGGTTGGCGTCGATGTAGTGACAATCTGCGTAGTGGCAGCCGGAGACCAGCACTACCGGCGCGCCGCAGCGAAATGCCTCGAGCACCATCTCTTCCGACACCCGCGCCGAGCACATTGTTCGGATAACACGGTTGGTCGACGGGTACTGGATGCGCGAGATCCCGGCCATGTCACCGCCGGCGTAGGAGCACCAGTTGCAGGCGAAACCGAAGACCTTGTCCTGCGGATTCTCCGCGAGGATAGCGCGCACCTGGGCGATCAGTTGATCGTCGGTGAAGTGGCGCATGGTGATAGCGCCGAAGAGGCAGGTGGCGCCGCATGCGCCGCAGCCGGCGCAGGCTGCCTCGACGACAGCCGCCACTTCGCCCTTCTGCCATGTGATGGCACCGTAGGGGCAGACCTTGGCGCAGAGACCGCACTTGGAACAGGCCTCGGAATCGATGATGCTGGTGATGGCTTCAATCGTGATCTCGCCGGCATTGAGGAGCGCTCCGGCTCGCGACGACGCCGCCCCCGCCTGACAGACCGAGTCCTTGATGTCCTTGGGCGACTCACAGAAGCCGGCGAAGTACACCCCGCGCGTCGGCGCATCCACCGGTTTGAGCTTGGGGTGCGACTCCATGAAGAAGCCGTCCGAGGTCTTGGAAAGGGTCAGCATGCTCGCCAGCTTGTCGCGGTCCGCGGACGGCTGGACGCCGACCGACAGCACGACCATGTCGAGCTCGTGACGCTCGAGCTCGCCGGAGGTGGTGTTCTCGACGGTGAGGATGAGGGTCTGGGTGTCCGGATCCTCTTCGATGTCGCCGGGCAGACCACGGATATATCGGGTCCCCGTCTCTTTGGAACGCTGGAACATATCTTCGAAACCCTTGCCGAACGCACGGATGTCCTGATAGAAGACTGAGTTCTGCGTGTCCGGGTAGTGATCCGCCAGCAGCAGCGTGTCCTTGATCGTGTTCATGCAGCAGATGTTCGAGCAGTAGGGCCTGCCGATCTTCGGGTTGCGCGAGCCGACACACTGGATGAAACCAATTCTTTTCGGGCGTTCCTTGTCCGAGGGGCGCACGAAGTGGCCGTCGGTGGGCCCGCCGGCGCAGATCAGGCGCTCGAACTCCATCGAGGTGATGACGTTCTCGAAGCGGGTGTAGCCATACTCGTCCATCTCGGTCGGGTCATAGACATCGAGACCGGTGGCGACAATGATCGCGCCCACATCGCGGATCACCACCTCCCCCGGATCGTCGTAGTCGATGGCCTCCTTTTCGCAAACCTCCGCACACTTGCCGCAGGCGATGGGATTGATGCCCAAACAGTCGTCCATGTTGAGGATGTAGGAGCACGGGACCGCCTGCGGGAAGGGAATGTAGATCGCCCTGCGCGAGGAAAGACCCATCTGGAACTCGTCCGGCGCCACTACCGGACAGACGGCGGCGCACTCTCCGCAGGAGTTGCACAGCTCGGGGTCCACGTAGCGCGGTTTCTTGCGGATCGTGGCCGTGAAGTTGCCGATATAGCCGGAAACCTCCTCTACCTCGGAGTGCGTCAGGAGCTCGATACGTGGATGCCGACCGGCATCGATGGCCTTAGGGCCGAGAA
>CAYPBC010000132.1:0-6149 GCA_964408845.1 uncultured Thermoanaerobaculia bacterium | reverse complement strand
GATCGCCGCGGCCCATCACCGTCGCCGCCACCGCCGGCGGCAGCTCGAGGTCGGGCACCACGCCACTCACCACCGTCACGGTCTCACCCGCCGCCGCCACCTCGATCACCAGCGGCCCATCGGCTGGGACGACAGTCACCGTGATCAGTCGCAGGGCGACACCATCGGGACGAGCAACAAAGAGCACGAAGGGCACGTCGGGCACCGGGTCGAGAGCAAAGTTCCCGTCGCCATCCGCAACGATCGAGTCACCACGCCCGAGCACAGTTACGCGGGCGCCGGAAAGCGGAAGGCCATCGGGCGTCACGAGGCGGCAATCGACCGCCTCTAGCGAGGCGGCCACGCAGAGCATCGCGGCCACGAATCGACCGATCTTAGCCCGCAATTCAGCTACCGCCCCCGGTGACAAGCGACAGCAGCTCGTCCACCATTCCGAGGGTCAACCCCCAAATCAGGTGGCCGCGGTAGTGATAGCAGGGCAACTCGAGGGAGAGGTCGCCATGCCTGTAGGACATCGTTTCGCGGTTCGAGTGGTCAACGATGAAATCCGCCGGCACCCACAGGACCTCGGCCACCTCGTGATTCGGCACCAGAGGTGGGGTGGATTCGACCAAAAAAATGAACGGGCTGATCACCATCGACATCGGCCGTCCACGACCGATGGCGGCAACGTCGGACAGCCGGCCGATCGGTTCGGCGACCACCTCGAGATCGAGACCGACCTCCTCGCGGGTTTCACGCAGGGCCGCGGCCAGCGGACCGGCATCGCCCGGATCCACCCGACCGCCCGGAAACGCCATATGGCCCGACCAGGGATCGTCCGGATCCTCGGCGCGGTGGATGAAGAGCAACTCCACACCATCTGATCCCGGCCGCAATACCGCCGCCACCGCAGCCCTCGTCTGCCCCTCCTCATCGGGAAGAATCCGGGGTTCGAAATCGCCGAGCGCGGCACGGAACGAGTCGATCGTCAGCACAGTCCCGATTATGGCAGAACCCGTCGTTGGAACGATAGAACGTTAAAACGTTGAACGTTCGAACCTTCTACCGTGCCGGGGCACGGCGCACGGCGGCGAGGACAAAGTTGAGCCGCGAAAACTCGTGAGACGTCATCCACTCGAAGAACCGGTCCTTCACGGCGCCGTTGGCAAAGACCCGGCGCACGACCTGCCGCGGCGGCAAACCCCCGGCCGTGAGCTCGACCGAGCGGCGGGCCGCCTCCTCGATCCGGTCAGCCTTGAGTTCGAGCCGAGACGCGGGGTTGTCGAAGATCAGCCCGTGGGCTGTGAGCATTCGCCGAGGCTCGAGGGTGGCCACCCGTCGCAGCGATACCACCGCGGCCCACGGGTCCTCCCAGATCAGCACCGCGGCCGCCCCCGGCGAAACGAAGAGGTCACCGGTGAAAACATCGCCGGTCGCCTCCTCGAAAAACGCCACATGGGCGCGCGAGTGACCCGGCGTCGGCACGACCTCCAATCGGCGTCCGCCGGACTCCACAATCGCCGGTATCTCCTCGGGTTGGAAAGCCTCCGGCACACCCCACCAGATCCACCGATAGGGCTTGAGCGGGCACTCTCCCTCCTCCCACATGGAGTCGGCGTGCCGCAGATAGACGGGACAATCGTGGGCGGCGGCCAACGCCGCACAGTTGCCGGTGTGATCTTCATGGCCGTGGGTGCAGCAGATCACGCGAATGTCGCGGTCCTCGAGGGCTGCCAGAAGCGGGCCCTGAATGTGGGGGAACCCGGTGTCGATCAGAATGTCGCCGACGAGGTAGGCATCGACCTCGAAGCCGAGAAGACGGGCGCCGAGACTGGTCATCCGGATCCGGGTCACGCCGTTGCCGACCTCTTCCATCCGTACCCGCGCACCCTGGAGGCGTCCCCACCACTGATGAAATACCTTCTGCCGCACCCCGGCATTGTAGCCCCGTCTGCGGTGATGATTCTGATATTGTTCTCGAACAGAAAGCGAGGGACAGCAATGGCCAAAGTCGTCGGCGTCGGCGGAGTGTTTTTCAAGTCTGAGGATCCGGAAAAACTCGGAATTTGGTACCAGAAGTGGCTCGGTCTGCCGGTGGAGCATCCCTACGGGGCGAGCTTGAAACCTGATGACATGCCGCCCGGAGGCATGTCCGTGTGGGCGCCGTTCTCGGCTTCGACAACCTACTTCGATCCTTCAACCAGGGATTTCATGATCAACCTGGTGGTCGACGATCTTGACGGGGCGCTCGCCCAGGTCGCCGAGGGTGGCGCCGAGGTCGTGGGTGAGGTCCAGGAGGAGGATTACGGCCGCTTCGGATGGTTCGTCGATCCGGAGGGCAACAAGGTGGAGCTTTGGGAACCGAAGGAATGACCGTGGATTTCGAATTTCGAATTTCGAATTTTTCGAACACAGGAAACGGAGGGGTGAGTGAATTTCAACTATCTCTTGATGGTCCTTGGTGGGGTGATTGTCGGTGTCGGTGCGTCATTCACCGGGCTTGGCGGTGGGTTTCTGATCATCCCGCTGCTCCTATTGCTCGGCTTCCCGGCGCAGAAGGCGGTCGGCACCTCGTTCCTGGCGATCGTGGTGATCTCGCTGTCGGCCCTGATCGCCCACAACAAGCTGGCAAACGTCGATTACAGGATCGGTCTACTGCTCGGTGCGGGCGGGATCCTCGGCGCGCAGATCGGTCCCCGCCTCCTGGAGCACGTCTCCACGGCGAGCTTCAGACGTATCTTCGCCGGCATCCTGGTGTGTCTGGCGGGATATCTATTCTTTCAGAAGTGACGGTTGAAGTTTAGAGTTGAGAGTTGGACATCCGCGAGCTTCTCCGTGGTGGTCCTCGCCTGCATTCCTCATCACCACCCCCCTGCGGCCGACGATGCACCGCACCGAGCGGTGCTTGCTCTTACCGGAGGCTGGGATTACATTGACCATCAGGAGGAGAAGCGATGCTTGACCATATCATCATCTCAGTGAGCGATTATTCTGCCAGCAGGGCGTTTTACGAACAATCCCTCGAGCCGCTCGGCTATCACGTGGTGATGGAGCACGATGCGGCCTGTGGTTTTGGAGTGCTCGAAAAACCCGACTTCTTCATCCAACAGGGGAATCCGGTCACGCCGACGATTCACCTCGCGTTCACCAGCCGCGACCGCCAGGCGGTGGATGAGTTTCACGCCGCCGCGCTAGCCGCCGGCGGACAGGACAACGGCTCTCCCGGCCTGCGGGTCGACTACCACCCGAATTACTACGGCGCATTCGTGCTCGACCCCGACGGCCACAACATTGAGGCGGTATGCCACCGACCCCAGTAACCCGTCCGATGCTGACGCGGCAACAGGCGCGGGATTTCTACGACCGTTTCGGTCGCCGGCACGACCGCCAATCCCCCTATGAGCGCCGGCCCATCGATCGGTTGGTCGAGCTCGGCAACTTCGGCGCCGCGGAGGCCGTCGTTGAGTTCGGTTGCGGCACCGGCGCCTTCGCCCAGCGCCTGATGGAAGAGGAGTTGCCCGGCAACGCGACCTACGCCGGATTCGACCTCTCGGAGACTATGACCGAGCTGACCCGGCGCCGACTCGTGTCGTACGGAGCGCGAGTCTCAGTGACCCGAACCGACGGCCGGCCTCGGATTCCTCTGCCTTCCGACTCGTGCGATCGGTTTGTCAGCAATTACGTCCTCGATCTGCTGCCCGTTGGGGATATCACCCGCACCCTCGACCAGGCCCATACGTTGCTCCGGCCTGACGGGCTGCTCTGCCTGACCAGCCTCACATTCGGGACCAACGCTCTCTCGAAGTTGACGATCGCGGCGTGGCGGGCCGTCCATTCCCTGAGACCTTCGCTGGTTGGCGGGTGCCGGCCGATCTCGCTCAATGACTTCCTCGGACCCGCGTCGTGGAAGGTCCTGCACTCGACAACTGTCATCGGCTTCGGAGTCCCCACCCAGGTGCTGGTCGCCCAGCCCAGAGGCCGTGGTCAGGATCAAAGTGGAGCATACAAACAGTCTGTTCCTCCGGACGGTCAAGGACTGGACAATGAAGGTTGAGGACATCGAGAGCCGCGAGCTGATCCCCGGAACCGGGGTACGCTTCATCCACTCGGACCGGATGACCATCGCCTACTGGACCTTCGAGCCTGCGGTGTCCCTCCCCGAGCACTCGCACCCTCACGACCAGGTGACCAACATCATCGAGGGCGAGTTCGAACTCACGATAGAGGGCAAGCCGGAGATCCTGACGGCCGGAGACTACCGCGTCATCCCGCCGGACGCCGTCCACTCCGGCCGTTCCATCACCGCCTGCCGGATCATCGATGTGTTCTCGCCGGTACGGGAGGACTACCGTTGAAACGTTGGAACGTTCAACGTTCAACGTTTTCTGCAATGCCGATGAATGATGATTCCATGGTCACTCACCGTGGCGGCTGCCACTGCGGCAGGGTGAAATTCGAAGTGGATGCGCCATCAGAGCTCGATGTCCAGCTCTGCAACTGTTCGATCTGCTCGATGACCGCCTATCTCCACCTCATCGTGCCCGCCTCCCGATTCCGCCTCCTCACGGGCGAGGAGGATCTCGCCACCTACACTTTCAACACCGGGGTCGCGAAACACCACTTTTGCAAGGTCTGCGGCATCAAGTCCTTCTACATTCCGCGATCCAACCCCGACGGCGTCAGCGTCAACGTGCGCTGTCTCAATCCGGAAACCATTGCCCTGGTTCGCGTTACCGACTTCGACGGCGTTAACTGGGAAGAACACGCCGATGAGCTCAAACACCTTTCTCAGAAAGGCGTATAATCCGATCAGTCACGATCGTGGAGGGGACATGAGGGCACGGTGGTGCGTCATTCTCATTATCGCGATGATCTTTGTGGTCACCTCCTGCGCTGACGGCGGACCAAACCTCCCAACTCAGAGCAAGGATTGGCTCGCGCTCTTCAAGCGGGTGACTCTGGCCGCGGACGAACCTGGACGCGCCGAGATTGAAATCGAGGTGCGGACCGGTGCGGACTTCTCTCAACCCGCGCCCGACGGCACCAAGATCCGGGTAGAGACGACCCTCGGCAGCTTTGTGGGCGGCGACCGGCATATTGAAACTGCGACCATCGGCGGTCGCGCCCTCGTCACTCTGGATCTTCCCGATACCGCACACCTCACGGTCACCGCCAGGGTCCACGACATCGAGGCACATCTGGAGATGGCTGTCACCGCCGGCGGGTCGCTGCAGCTCGGTCCCTTCTGAACCCGCCGGTGAAGGTCGTTCTTGCAATCTTCGCGGCGGCCGGGTTGCTTTACGCGTTGCATCGGGTGGCGCTGTGGGCCGAAGGGCGGGGTTGGATCTATTACCTGAACCGCAAACCGAGCAGCTCTGCTCTTGGCAACGCTTTTCTCGAGATCCAGTCGATGATCGAACCCGAGAAGCGTCCGCTCGTCGAAGCTCGGAAAGAGGAGGCGGTCGAGGAAGATGAGTGGGGAGAATCTCTCGTGGTGAAAATCAGGCCGGAAGACGAGAGTGATCACGCGGCGGTGCGCCAGATCAATCTGCGCGCCTTCGAAACCAACCTCGAGGCCGATTTGGTCGATGCTGTCCGGCCCACAGCGCAACCCTGTGTCTCTCTGGTCGCGGAGGTGGACGGTGCGGTGGTCGGCCATATTCTCTTCACCCCGGTCACGGTGCGCGACGGCGAGACCACCTCCAGTGCGATCGGCCTCGGACCGATGGCCGTTCTCCCGGAGCTGCAGCGGCGCGCCATCGGATCGCGGCTGGTGGAGGCCGGTCTCGAGGCGTGTCGCGAGCTGGGTGAGCACGCCGTCGTCGTGCTCGGTCACGCCAACTACTACCCGCGCTTCGGTTTTCGGCCGGCGGCCGAGCTCGGTCTCCACTACCGGGGACCCGACTTCGACCCATTCTTCTTCGTCGCCAAGCTCGAGAACGGCGCGCTCGAGGAGATCAAAGGCATAGTCGAGTATCTCCCCGAGTTCGAAAATGCCTGAAGAAACTCCCGTTTTTCTTCGCGATGGTTCGAGCCAGCCGCGACGTGTCACGGCGTAGTGCGAAGCGCGAAGCCGGAAGCGGCGACATATACATAGCCTGGGGCGTGAGCCCCAGGAACATGGCTGAAGATAATCAGTAAGCCGCGACTTGTCACGGCGTAGCGCG
>CAYPBC010000131.1:0-6150 GCA_964408845.1 uncultured Thermoanaerobaculia bacterium | reverse complement strand
AGAACTGAGAATTATGCCTGGGGTAGCGTCAGCACGAATGTGGCGCCTTGGTTATCTGTTTCGGTGAGCTCGAGCTCGCCTCCCTGCGCTCGCGCGAGGCTGCGTGCGAGGGCGAGGCCGAGACCGAGACCGGGGACGCCGTCAGCGTCGTCCGGGCGATCGAAGGGCCGGAACAGCCTGCGGCGCTGGTGGCGCGGAATTCCTGGACCGTCATCCGACACCTTGACCCTCAGTACATCGTCGCCGGCCGTAACCCCTGCCTCGACCCGGCGCTCGGCCGCTCCACGAGTGTGCTTTTCGGCGTTGTCGAGCAGGTTGTCGAGGATCTGGCAGAGGGCGTCGTCATCGAACAGAGCAGGCGGCAGCGCGGATGGGATCGAGACCTCGAGTCTCAGACCGGCATTCTCGAGACGGCTGCGCGCACGCGCAACACATCGATCGACTGCGTGGCCGAGGTCGCCGGGCCGGGCAACGGCGTGGAGAGCGCCGCGTTCGAGGCGGGCAAGGTCGAGCATATTGCTCACGACCCTCCCCAACCGATCGGCTTCAGTGGCCACCGTCTCGGCATAGCTCTTGCGGTGTTCGGGATCACCGAGGTTTTCGGAGAGCATTTCGGCGTGCAGCAGAAGACCGGACAGCGGCGTCTTGAGCTCGTGTGCCGCGGCGGCTGCGAAGCGGGCGCGCTGTCTGGCAAGCCGGTCCATCTGGAAGAGAATCCACACCACCGCCCCGGCGGCAAAAAAGACCGCCGCGGCGGTGAATACAAAGGTGCGGCGGAATTGGAGCACCTCGGCGCGGCCGCGCACAGCCGCGACCGCCAGCGCGGGGCCTGGATCGGTCTCCAGCATCCAGCCGGTGTTGGCCACGATGGCGGTCACCACTGTGGAGGACGACGGCGGAGCGGGCGAAAACTCGACGGGGAGGACGCCGGCGCCGAGCCACCCGATCACGGCTTCCGGGGCGACGGCGAATCCCTGAAGCAGCATGCCGTTTGGGGTATGTACCTCGCGCAGGGCGGCGAGTGCCGGCCCGCTACCCAGGACGAGAGTGTGCCAGTGGAGAGGTAGGATCCGGATCACCACCCGACCGGGGTCTCCAAGCGGGATGGGGCTGGCTGCCTCATCCTGGCGTCCGGTGATGGAGGCGTAGACGCTGTCGGCGCGGAGGATCTGCTCCCACTCGGACCCGGTCAACGTGAGCAGGCGTTCTTCATCGGCGGCGCCTGTCGCGTGGCCGGGTTCCTCGCCGAGCACCAGGGCGTGCTGGAGCTCGCCGAGGATGGAGCAGAAGGCGGCGAGATCCGCATCGCTGGTGAGTTCTGGGAAACGCTCGCTCACCGCCGGCAGGGTGACGAGTCCGCTCTCGTCGATCTGGAAGTGCGCCCACACCAGCGGGTCGGGGCTTCCCGACGCCAGCGGCGACGGTGTCACCGCCAGCCCCTGGGCGGCGCCGCGAGGATCGTGGTACAGGGTCTGGTAGTGGAAGAACGGGCGAACCGCTTCCTGGCGGCGCAGGTCTTCGAGGCGGGCGCCGAGACGTGTTGCCCCGTTCTCCACTTCCTCTCGTACATCCCGCACGGCCGTGGCCTCGATCGTACGTGACCTGCGCGCTGCATCGCGCGAGCCGGTCACGTACCACGCGACGGTGGGGAGGAGCACCGCGACTCCGATCAAGGTAGCCGCCACCTTGGTTCGCCGGTGGAGCTTCATCGTCCGCCCCACGCGTATCCAGCGCCCGTCACCGTGAGCACGATTCGCGGATCCGCGGGATCGCGCTCGATCTTTTGACGCAGGTTGGCGATCGTCATGTCCACGGTGCGGGTCTGTAGATCGCCGGATGTTCCCCAGATCCGCTCCAGCAACTCAGACCGCGATACCGCCCGCGCACGGTGGCGGTGGAGCCAGCGCAGGATGCCGGTTTCACGTGGGGTGAGGCTCGCTATTTCGCCGTCCCGGTCGGCCTCGAGGCGGCCCAGATCGATCACGCATCCGTCAACCTCGAGGATTTCAGGCTCGGTCGGGAGCGCGGTTGTACGGCGGCCGAAGGCCTTGATCCGTGCGAGCAGCTCACGTACCGCGAATGGCTTTGTCATATAGTCATCGGCGCCCGCTTCGAGCCCGGCGACCCTGTCGTCTTCGGATCCACGCGCGGTGAGCATCAGAATGTGCATCGATGGTCGCGCCCGTCGCAGGCGACGGCAGACCTCGATGCCGTCGAGATCCGGCAGCATGAGATCGAGGAGCACGAGGTCGAAGGTCTCGCGGGTGCCGCAGTCGACCGCAGATCTCCCGTCCTCCACGGCGACGACATCATTCCCCGCCGCGCACAGAAGGTCGGTGAGACCCTCGCGCAGAATCCGTTCGTCCTCGACGATGAGAATCCGCATGCCTCAGGATAGCGGGTCTCACTCAGTCTCGAAGTCAGGCTTTTGTAAAATGGTTCCTACGGCGGGTGGTAGAATCGCCTGCGGCGAGGATCGATTTTTTGGGAAAAGGGGTGTGGGATGAAAAAGGCGGCGACCTGCGCGATCGTGATTGTGGCTCTCATCGTGACAGTCGGGTGTGGGAGCACGAAGGTCTACAACACCGACAAGACAGTGATCTACAAGGGCAGCATGTACAACATCTCCAACGTGACGCAGTTCTCGTCGAAGATCGAGGCGAAGACCTCTGCGGGTGACACCGTGAATCTCGCCGGCTATGACAAGAATCGCTTCGAGGCCTTTGTGGCCAAGGAGGGGACGGTCATGGTTCAGTCCGTGATCATCATGGACGATCAGACGATCACCTATCAGAGCGCCACACCCAAGAAGTACTCCGAGTTCGACAAGATGAGGAAGAGCCTCGCCTCCGCCATGAACCAGATCGCGGATTTCATGAAGAAGAAGAAAACGACCCAGCTCAATCTCAAGTAGTGATTGGGGGCGCAGCTGGAGGCTACTGACAAATGCTGGTTTATTGTTGAAGTCAATAAATACCTTTCTCATCGCGAATCAGTAACAGTCCTTTGTCAGATTGCTGAGAGAATATATTCTGTCAGTGATTCACAATTCGTAATCATTCCGAGTTAAACTAAGAGCGGTATGACCGTTCGGAACCACGATCCTGACGGGGGCCGGTCTGACGAGACCGGAACTCGAAAACAGCCCGCCGCGACTGCTGCCGGCGAGCCGTTGGTGCGGGTCTTCGAAAACCCGGTACCGGATTGGGATCGCTACACCATCGTCGACTATCTCGGTGAGGGCGCCATGGGGCTCGTCTACCGCGCGGTCGATCCCAGCCTTGGCCGTCAGGTTGCGATCAAGTTCATCATCTCGGACGATCCCGATCAGAAGAGCAGGTTTCAACGCGAGGCCCGAGCCCAAGCGCAGATCGAGCATGATCACGTGTGCCGGGTGTACGAGGTCGGCGAGGTCGGGGGGCGGGCATACATCGCGATGCAGCTCATCGACGGGAGATCGCTGAACGAGGTGGCGTCGGATCTCACCCTGGATGAGCGGGTCGTGGTGATGGAGCAGGTCGCAGAAGCGGTCCAGGCCGCACACTCGATGGGGGTGATCCACCGCGACATCAAGCCTGGAAACATCATGGTCGAGAGCAGGGACGGCGAAGGCCTGCACACCTATGTTCTCGATTTCGGGATCGCGCGCGAGATCGGATCGCCCGGTATGACGCTAACTGGAATGGTCGTTGGCACCCCGGCCTACATGGCGCCGGAGCAGGTCCAGGGAGATCCCGGTCTGATCGACCGTCGGGTCGACGTATACGGGATAGGTGCCACGCTGTATGACCTGATCGCGGGCGAGGCGCCGTTTTCCGGTACGACGCGGATCGAAACCCTGATGCAGGTCGTCTCCGACGAACCGAGACCCCTGCGTCAACGCGACGGGCGGATTCCGGCAGACCTCGAGACCATCGTCTCGACCTGTCTCGAAAAGGACCCACAGCGGCGCTATGCCAGCGCACGTGCGCTCGCCGAGGATCTCCAACACTATTTGGACGGTGAGCCGATTACCGCGCGACGGGCAAGCCGCTTCTATCGTCTCGGCAAGTATGTGCGCAGGCACCGGGCGCTGACCACGGTCGTCGGGGTGGCTGCGGTCGCCGTGTTCATCCTCAGCGCTGCGCTGGTTGGCCAGCACTTTCACGCTCGGCGCGAGCAAGCAGCCGCGCAGCGGTTCGGACAGGAGTTGGAGCGTATTGAAGGCATGCTGCGCCACGTTCATATGCTCCCCATTCACGATGTGGCGCCGACTGAAGAGATGATCCGAAAGCGCATGGCCACGATCGAGACGTCGATGCAGGAGATGGGAGAGGGGGGCATAGGTCCCGGTGCCTTCGCGCTTGGTGTCGGGCACCTGATTCTGGGAGAGCCGGAGAAGGCGCGAGATCGGTTGCAGGCGGCCTGGGACTCGGGCTATCGCTCGCCGGAGCTGGCCGGCGCCCTCGGTCACGCGCTCGGTGAGGTGTACCTCGAGGCGACCGACGCGGCGGAACGCATCCGCAATCGCGAGCTCAGGGCGGCACGAATGCAGGAGCTTGATGAGACCCTGCGGCAGCCGGCCCTCGACTTCCTGGGCCGCGGTCGGATAGCGTCGGAGGAGGTCGACCTCCGCCACGGCGCCGTCCAGGCGCTGCTCGAAGGTCGGTTCGAGGATGCCTTGGAGGCGGCTAGAGTCTCCTATGAACGCCACCCGTGGCGTTACGAGTCCATGCGCCTGGAGGCTGAAATCCTGGTGTCGAGGGGAAGAGAGCAGGAGGAACACGGACAGATCGAGGCGGCCCGCTCCGACTATGTTGCGGCCGGCGAGGTCTATTCCCGGGCGCTCGACATCGGGCGCAGCGACGCCGGTCTCTACCGCGGTGATGCCGCGCGATTGGTCCGGCTCTTCAATCTCGAGCTGGATAACGGGACGCTGCGCGAGGATCTCTTCGCTCAAGCGCTGGAAATGGCGGACACCGCCGACATTGCACGGCCCGGGGATCCACGGCCCGCCAACCTGCGGTCGAAGCTGTATTGGATGCGTGGGGGCTTCGAGCTGCATCATGGCGGGGATCCGACCGCCTCGTTGCAGGAGGCCGCGCGGCTGGCCGAGCGGGCGGCCGAACTCGGACCGGAGGATCCGCAGGCACAGATCAATCTCGGCATGATCTATCGCCTCGAGGGGAGCTACGCGCGCCGCCGGGGAAAGGACCCGAGACCGTTGCTCGGCAGCGCCGTGGCGGCGGGCGAGCGGGCCATCGCCATCGATCCCGACTCGGCGGCTGCGTGGCTCAACCTCGGCACCGCCGAGTACCTGGCTGCGGAGTACGAGCTGGCCTCAGGTCTCGACCCCATGAAGGCGCTCGACAGGGCGGCAAACGCGTACGGCGAGAGCATCCGTGTCCGGCCGACCTTTGCCGCACACTCGAACGCCGGTCTCGTGCATTGGCAGCGGGCCGCGTACCAGCGATCGCACGGTCAGGATTCCGCCGATAGCCTCGACGCGGCGGAGACCCGCTTCTCGCGCGCGATCGAGCTCAACCCGTCTCAGGGATCGGTGCGCTCCAACCGCGGGTTGATATTGCTCGAGCGCGCCGAGGTCGAGGCGGAGCGCGGGGGTGACCCGACACTCTGGCTGGAGCGTTCGCTGGCCGCACTCGGGCGCGCGGTGGAACTCATGCCCGATCTCGCGGCTGCGCACAACAACCTCGGCAACGCCCACAAGACGCAGGCGGTCGTGGAGATGAGCTCGGGCCACGATCCGCGCCCCAGCCTCGAGCGGGCGGTGGCCGCCTACCGCCGGGCGATCGAGGTCGATCCGAACCTCGCCTACCAGTACAACAACCTCGGCTACGCCTGGGAGCTGCGCGCTGAGTATGAATCCCTCATCGATGGCGACCCCCTCTCGGCCCTGTCCGAGGCACGCACCCAGTTGCGCCGGGCGCTGGTGCTGGATCCGTCGATGGCGTTTGCCCACCACAACCTCGCCCTGTGCTGCCACACCGAGGGGCGGTACCTGGTTGATCAGGGTCGGGACCCATCGGCGGTACTCGAGACGGGACGGCGCGAGGCGCGTGCCGCCGTGGCCGACAACAAAGAGCTGTGGGACCTCCAACTGATGGAGGGGCAGCTGGATCTGATCGCGGCCGAATGGGCGCTCCGGCAAGG
>CAYPBC010000130.1:3418-6193 GCA_964408845.1 uncultured Thermoanaerobaculia bacterium | reverse complement strand
ATCCCTCGTCGATCATCATCAGCTGCGCCTGCCAGCGAGCCTGCTTCGGCAGGTACTCGGCGTGGAGGTCGAATCGGGCGATGAGGTCATCCATGGTCTCGGTCAGTGATCCGATCGACTTGAGGGCCCCGCTGCCCGCGCGCGCGGTGAACTCGGAGAGCACGATGGTGGAGCCCTGCCGCGATGCGAAGGAGCTGTCGATAGGATACTTGCGGGCGGCGTCGTACACGAGCTGCCGCCCCGTCTTGTAGCTGTTTGCGGAGCCCGCCCTGATGACGATGTCCTTGATGTCGCCCTCCATGGTGTCGAGCATCCGGATGGCGATCTCGGCGAAATTTTGCGGGAGGTCATCCGGGGCCTGTTCCTCGAAGTAGAAGTGCATCTGCGCGACCAGGAACCACCCGTCGAGGAGGGCGGCGAGCGGGTCGGGCCTGAAGAGAGCGTGCTGCATGGCGGGGATGCCGTTGGTCAGCCACAGCAGCGCCCGGCGGCGCATTGCCGGATCGTCGGTCTGCTCCAATACCTCTTCGCCGGCCTCCTCCATGAGGCCCGAGAAGCGGCCGGCGAGCGACCGCACCTGGACCTGCAGTTGGGCCGAAGAGACCGTCAGATCGGTCTTCTTCATCAACTGCGTTTGTTGCGGGGCACTGGTCGAGCAGCCGGCGACGGTGACCAACGCCGTGAGCGCGATCGTTGCCACCCGTGAAAGGAAAGGAACGTCTTTCACAATATCTTCCCAGCGGGGATTCTACCGCGGTTCGTCTTTCCTGTCGGATGCTGAGGGGGTGAGATCTGCGGGCGTGTGGGGGGCTCAGGCCTCGGCGGGGCGGGCGATGAGTACCCGATCGCCGGTGCGTGTCGCCATGATCTGCCAGTGCATGCCGCTATGGCAGAAGAGATCGCCGAGATGTGCCGACTCGGGCAGCTCGAGGATCTCCACCCTGGGCTCGCCATTATTCTCGAAAATGACCACACGAGGGCGGCCCTGACAGGCTTCTCCAGTAGACATGTCCTGCGACCGCGATGGCCGCTCGAGATCGTCGCTTGAACCCACTGTGTACCTCGGAGAGAAGTGATGCAAGATCCATGCACGGGTGTCCGTAGTGATGTTGGGGGGGCGAGACCTCCTGTTTTCGGGAATCCATGCCCCGTGATCGGGATCTCGTGCTCTGGCGCCGATCGGCCACGATTGGAGACGGGGTGTCTCCGCGAGGGGTCAGGGAGGCATGGGGCTTGGGGCTTGAGGCTTGACCATCGCCCTCCATGATTTGAGCCCGCCGCCATCGTCATCAATCTCAGGCCCCACGCCCCAAGCCCCAAGCCCTCCTAAAACCCCCAGCCGATGCCGCCGGTTACCAGCCATGGGCTGTCGTCGCCGCTGCTGACGCGGTAGAGAACGCCGAGACCGAAGTTGACCCGGGCGACCGAAAAGTCGAGCTCGGCGCCGGCGTAGGTGCGGCCGGACGCCACCGCGCCGATATCGCCCCAGGTCCGGAGCACGGTGGCCTTGCCGGCAAGGGCCATGAATACGTTGGTGAGGAATCGACCGTCCTTGCCGGTCGTGGCGATGGCGCGCCCCCAGCCGACGCTGAGCTTGCCGCCACCGAGGCCGGGCTCGAGCTGGGCAAAGGGCCCCCAGAAGTCGCAGGCCGTGGGGCAGTCATAGTCCGAGGGCTGGCTGGTTGCCATCACGCCGATGGAGGCGGCGACGACCTGCGGGTAGGTGAGCTGGAATCCGAGCAGACCGACCGCCATTCGTCGCCTGTCCTGTTCCTCCGCGAGGATCCGTTCCTTCATCTCGGAGGCGTCGATCGACGGTGACGGTGTCTGTGAGGCCGTGGAGTCGGGAGGTTCGGCAGCGGGCGCCTCGGGTGCGGCGCACACCGCTTCGAGGCCGAATTGGGCCGGATCCTCGAGCTTGCCTACAGCCACCAGCTCGGCCACCACCTCGCCGACGACCGTTTGGGTGTCGCGCGCCTGGTACCGGTGCAGCATCTCGACAACCTGCGGGTCCGCCCGGCGGTTGCAGTAGGTCACGAGCACCGGCCGCACCTTGCGCCAGCGGCCCTTGCTGTAGATCGGCGGCTGGAACGACTCGTCCCAGCGTGGCCCAACGTAGTCGCGAAGATCGATTTGACGAGTGATGGTCCAGCCGTCATTCCCTCTCTGCAGGATCGGATCCTCGGCGTCGCAGAGGTCGCTGTAGAAGTAGATTCCCTGAAGGCTGGCCTCGAGATCCGCGATGGAGGTCACGCCCGAGGCCATGGCGCCGAGGATCAGGCTCTCCTCGAGAATCCCGCGACGGACGGCGGCGCGAACCGCCTCGTGCGGATCGTGGCCGTTTGATTTCAGCGCCTTGTTATACGTCGAGTAGTAGGTCCATCCGGAGGAAACGAGGTGGGACAGCTTGTCGGTGCCGAAGCGCACACCGGCGACCTCGATGGTCGGAGTGAAGGGCATCCAGGTGCCGGAATCGATGAGGGGGTGGTTCGAGTAGAGGTTTGTTTTCCGGTATTGGTGGCTCTCATCGGGATCGGCCGGGATGCGCGCCACCAGCGAGGTGTTCATCGTCCACAGCTGAATGGAGTGGAAGAGGATAAAGCGCAGTCGCTTGCGGTAGGCGATCGAAATTTCGGTGCACTCAGCAGGTGGTGCATCTTCGGGGAAGCCTACGAGCGCCCGCTCGAGCTCGAGGTTGAACCTGGCGTTGAGGGCGTCGGTGGAGTCCGCCAACGGCCGTCCCCACGCGTAGTACTGGTCAGTCTCCAGGGCCCC
>CAYPBC010000130.1:0-3318 GCA_964408845.1 uncultured Thermoanaerobaculia bacterium | reverse complement strand
TGGAGTCCGCCAACGGCCGTCCCCACGCGTAGTACTGGTCAGTCTCCAGGGCCCCGCCCGGGGCCGAAACCAACAGCATGAGAAGGAGCAGAACGGCGACCGTGCGATTCAGCGGTGGCAGTCTCCTCGCCGCTAGCCCGCGTTTCTCACCAGCTTTCGTCGCGAGGGCTGCGAGGTGCCGTGTCCAGCGGTGTTTTCGATCCGAGGGGCGCGGAGTCGTACTTGACAGTACGTCGAGCACACCGAGGCGAGAAAACACCGCTGGGGGCGGTGCATCGCAGGCCGTAGCAGAAAGCTGGCGAGAAATGTGGGCTAACGCTTTCCGAAGCGGTATTCCAGATAGGCGAGGATGGATTTGCGCTCACCAAAACCGCCTTCGAAGTTGAGGTTCCAGTGCTCGCTGATGCCGGCGATCATGCCGACCACGTAGTTCCAATCCTCCGCCTGCTCGAGCTCGACGTGGAAGGGCACCGCCCCGAGGTAGGGCATCTCGAAGATCCCCTCATGGGTTTCTTCAGCCTGCTGGTACATGGCGCCGACATAGACCGCGGCGCCCTTGAAGACCAGCCCGACCCGCGGCGCCAGCACCCACCCCTGGACCGAGGAGTTCGTGAGGTCGAGGTCGGTTCGGGTGAGGTCGTAGGTCACGCTGGTGAACCACTTTTCCCCCCCGTATGCGAGGGTGACGCCGCCACCGTACATGAAGCCGTCGTAGTCGACCCGGATGTCGTTGAGACGGATGGGGAGCCCGAGATCGACATTACCGAGCTCGACCGTGGTGGTGCCGTCGATATAGCCGCCGAGCAGATAGACGTTGAGGAAGGGCAGCACCCAGTAGTCGAACTTGAAGTGGTAGCTGGTGGTGTCATTTTGAACCTCGAGGCCCTCGGCCGCGCCGATGTCGATGTCCGCAATTGGGATCTCAAGGTTGACGATCTTGTATGGCTGGTTCTGGTTGTAGAGGGTGAGCCCAATACCCCAAGGCATCGGCAGGCTGTGGCCCCCGGTCATTTCGACTCCGTCCTGGGCCCAGGTGGGGCCGGATGCCGCCAAGAAAAGGATGGCGACCGCGAGCAACGTCAACTTGATGACTCGGTTCAAAAGATCCCCCTCTCCATGCTTGAACAACCACTATGTCGGGCTCACCCCATCGGACGAGGCGCCCGCCCACCAATTTTCAAAAGTGTAACTCATCCGGTTTGCCCATGATGGCGTAGAATGCCTTTGCCCGCACTTCTCACCGGGTTTCGTAACGAGGACGGCGAAGGGTAGTCAGATGTTGGGGTTTTCGCGGATCGAGCGACGCAGGCGTAGTAGCTCTGCGTCGAGGAGCACGATCCGAGAAAAGCACGACAGGTGGCTGCCATTCGCCGTCTGCAGTAGACACTCGGTGGGAAGTGCGGGCTGACGCAAGGGGAGGAGCGAGTGACTGCCGTGGAGCGTGGAATTCTGTTCATCGTGTCGTCTCCGTCGGGCGGCGGCAAGACGACCCTGATCCGCGAGACCATCGATCGGCTGGCGGAGACGGGCATCGAGGGTCACTTTTCGATCTCCCACACGACCAGACCGTCGCGGCCGGCGGAGGCTGACGGTGTGGATTACTACTTCGTGGATGATGCCGCTTTCGAAGGCATGGTCCAAAGGGGCGAGTTCCTCGAGTGGGCGGAGTATGCGGACTTTCGCTACGGAACCTCGCGCCAAGCGGTGGAGGAAAGGCTGGCGGCGGGTCACGATGTCTTTCTCGACATCGAGGTGCAGGGCGCCAACCAGGTTAAGACCCAGATTCCCGACGTCGTCAAGATCTTCGTCTACCCGCCGTCGTACGAGGTACTCGAGGTCCGTCTTCGAGAGCGCCGTCAGGACCACCCAGAGACCATCAAACGCCGCCTTCAGTGGGCTTTACGCGAATTTCAGGTCGCGGGGGAGTTTGATTATGCTATTATCAACGACCGTCTCGAAGAGGCGGTGAATGCCCTGGTCGGCATCTGCATCGCCGAGCATCAGAAATCGACCCGAATGAAACCAAGGCTGGACGCCATCAGACAGGCGTTCCAGGACTCGCTCGAAGGGGAAATCTCTACATGATTGAGCTGCCTGAAGAGTTCGACTCCATATTCCGTTACATCGTTGTGGTCTCGCAGCGCGCCGAGCAGCTCATCAACGGCGCCAAGCCCCGCACCGAGAGCATCCATGAAAAACCGACCCTCAAAGCCCGCGATGACGTCGATGGCGGAGCGGTCGACTGGCGCGTGCTCACTCAGGAGGAGCTCGATGCCCATCGGCAGGCCATGGTCGAGGAATTTCGCGCAGAGGTCGGTGCCGTCACCGAGCCCGAGGGCGCCCGACCGATTCCCGACGTGCTGCCGACCGGCAAGATTCCGGTCGCCGAGCCGGACGGGGGCGTGGAGCGAGACGACGAGCTGGCGCGCCTACAGCGGCTTCTCGGTATGACCGGACAGGTTATGGCGGTGGATGAGGTCGAGAAATCCGACGATGCCAAGGAAGACGAGGCTAAGGAGGAGGCCCCTGCTGATCCCAAGGGCAAAAAGAAAAAGGGCTGAGCACAGCCCCGATGCCCCCTCTCCCGTTGCCTTCTCTTGGGCGTGATCGATGCGTCCCCGTGACCTCCACCGCTATCTGAACGACGTCGGCTGGCTGCAATCGCCGGTGCCGCCTGATGCCGCTCCCCCAGGCGAGCCGCTTGCTGCCGGGGATTCTGTCGACACTCTCGAAGCCCTGGCCCAGTCGGCCGACGACTGCCAACTGTGCCGTCTGAGCGAGAAGCGGCATACCGTGGTCTTTGGTGAGGGGAGCCCGCGGGCTCGGGTGATGTTCATCGGCGAGGGACCGGGGGCGGACGAGGATCGTAGCGGGAGGCCGTTTGTCGGCCAGGCCGGCAAGCTTCTCGACGGGATGATCTTCGCGATGGGCTTCGACCGGGGCGAGGTGTACATAGCAAACGTTGTCAAATGCCGTCCGCCTGGCAATCGTGATCCCAAGGAAGATGAGGTCGCGGCCTGCGCGCCATACCTCGATCGCCAGATCGAGCTCATCGAGCCCGAGGTGCTGGTGGCGCTCGGCAAACCCGCATCGCACCGGCTGACAGGGACGACGAAGCCGATGGGCGCCATGCGCGGACGCTGGTCCACCTACCGCGGCATCCCGCTCATGCCCATCTTTCACCCCGCCTACCTCCTGCGCACCCCAAAGGCCAAGCGCGAGGTGTGGAACGATCTGAAGATGGTCATGGAGCGGCTCCAAGCCGAGGAATAGTCGGCCGTCCCGTCCCCGTTTCTGTGCCCGGTTTCCGGCTGCGCG
>CAYPBC010000129.1:0-6193 GCA_964408845.1 uncultured Thermoanaerobaculia bacterium | reverse complement strand
CGTCGGCGGCCGAGGCCGAGGAGCTCTGCCAGGAGGTCTATTTCAAGCTGTGGGAGAACCTCCACCGGTACAAGGCCGGCTCCAACTTCATGGCCTGGGCCTGGCGGGTGGCCAAGAACCTGATCATCGATTCCTACCGCCGCAGCCGCCGAGAGCGCGAGGCGGCCTGGCTCGACCCCGAAATTATCGACCGTCTGCCGGCCGCTGACGATCCTCACGAACAGACCGAGCGCCGCCAGCGTCTGCGTCTCATCTCATCCAGCCTGCGTCAGATTCCCGAAGAGCTGGCAACCCTGGTGCTGATGCGCGATTTTGCCGGATTGTCGTACAAGGAAATGGCCGAGGCCACCGAGCTGCCGCTCGGTACCGTCAAGTCTCGGCTCAACCGCGCCCGCCTCGAGCTCGCGACGTCGGTTCGCCGGCGGGTTCAGATTCGCGCCGTACCTTCCGCCGAGGCCCCAGCCGAGGGGAGCGCGTGATGCTCTCTTGCACCGACGTCCGCGATCTTCTCAGCCTCTATCTCGACGGCGAGCTGGAGGAAGAGAAGGCGTGCGCGGTGAGGGACCATCTGGCCGACTGTGGTGAGTGCAGCGAGCTTGCGGAGACGATGGAGCTCATCACCGGCGCCGGCGCCGATCTCGCCGGTTTGGCGCCGCCCGAGCACCTCGGTGCCGATCTCCAGGCATCGCCGTGCCGGCGCTGGATGGGTCTGCTCTTTCAGGCGGTGGACCGCGAGATCTCGCAGCACAACCTCGAACGGCTCCTCACCCACCTCGAGGCGTGTCCGGTCTGCCGACGGGCCTGGCAGGATCTGACTCTCATCCATCAGGTGAGTGAGGCGATGGAGCCCCCTCCCGATCTCGTAAAACTGTGCATCCGGGCACGTGAGAAGCGCCCGGGGTTACGCCCGATCCTCAACCGACGCCTCGCGACCGCGGCGGCCTATCTGCTCGCTGTCATGACCTCGCTGATTATCGGCAACCCGGTCACTCTCGCCCGCAGCCAGGCGGGGACCACCGTCGGACGCGTCGTCGGCGCTGTCAGCACTGAGGTCAGCGAAGTGGCGGAGGAGGGGCGTGGCGAGATGCGGATCATGCTGTGGCGGGTCTGGAAATGGGGCGAGCGCAAGGCCGAGGCGGTCCGGGACTTCGTGAGCAACAGCGATGAACAAGACGACTCCGGCGTGGGCAACAACGCCGAGGACCAAGGAGAAAGCACATGAACGACACACCTGACGAAATCCTGGAAATCGAAGTTACCGAGAGCCCGGAGAAACCGAGTCCTCCCCTGCCGCCACTCCCAGGTGAGGCGCCGCCGCCATCACCCGCGAAGGTCACGATGCCTGCTTACGAACCGGTGCCCGGCCCACCCAAGTCGCCACCGTTGGCCGCCTTCCTGTCCATTCTGCTCCCCGGCCTCGGACATCTCTACGTGTGGGCCTACGAACACGCGTTCATGATCTGGGCCACCATTGCTGTCTCCATCTTCATGATCATCAACGGCTTCTGGGGGTTCTCGTTCCTCATCGCTTTCGTCTACTTCTTCTCGATCTTCGACGCCTATCGCGAGGCCCAGTTCTTCAACATGTCCGCAGAGGACGAGGAGACACCCATGCCACGTCCCGACAACCACGGCCGCCTGATGTTCGGCGTCTTTCTCGCCGTCACCGCCGCCGTCGTCTTGGCCGACAAGCTCGACCTCTTCGACATGGATTGGCTTTACGACTGGTGGCCGGTCCCAGTCTTCCTGGTCGGCGTCTACTTCATCGTCGCCGCCATCCGGGATAGGTTCAAGACGGGTAGCCGAGGACAATCCTCAGAAGATCCCTTCGAGTGATGATTTAACAGCGACGAGCCCAGCCGGCGGGGCCATCTTCCGAAAGCTGACCAACCGCGGATCGTACACGCTACAATCCATCCATGGCCTCTGACTGGAAGCTGCCGGCTGCGATCTTCGTCATCCTTGTCGCAATCATCGCCCTGCCCTTTTTGATCGAACACCAGCAGGAGCGGCGGCGACCGGTGTTGGCCGAGGCGCGGGTTGTGACCGCGACTTCGAGCGATCCGGTGTTCCGCGAGGGGCCGCGCCATCTCGCCGCCAGCGAAACCGCCGACGCTGCGCTTGTTCTCCGTATCACGAGGCGTGGTCAGGACGATCAGTGGCTGGCCCCGGTCGGCGAGTTCGTGATCGATGGCGAGGAGGTCGCCCATCTCGAGGAAACGTCGTGGCCGGACGACGATCGCGTCATCCGGGTCTTTTGGTTTTCGGTCGAGAGCACCAATCTCGGCGGACGGCTCACCGCCGAGGACGCGGAAGAGCGGTTCCGGTACCGCACCTTCCTCGCACCCGAGATGGGGCGTGATCTTCACGCGGCGCGGATGCCGGAGACCCACAACGACGATTTCATCGGGCAACCGGTCGCAGCACCGGAGGGCGCGGGGACCATCAGGCTCTACGCGAGGGTCGAGGTCGTCGAAAACGCCGACAAGATGCGTTCGCTTCAATCCGTGACCACCCTCGATGTCAGCCACATCCTCGTGCCGGAGTTCCCGGCCCTCTACCGGGCCGCCGATTTCCCCGGACCAATCCATGAAACCGCCGGTGAGCTCTTCCGCCTTCCCGGCTTCGAACCCCAGGATGACCCACCGGGTTCGTGGAACGAGGTCACGGTGACCGCGCTCGGCCGGCAGTTCACCGAGCTCGTCAGCGAGCGGATGGTGGTTTCATCCTGGACGCTCGCCGCGGTCGCGGTCAGCGGCTCGGCCGACCTCGACCCGACCCGGCTTTCTCCTCTTGGGCAGCTGTCAATCCCCGACGAAGGCCGCGTCCTTCGTCGAGGCCGGCCTCTGACATGGAAGCATGACATCGCCCCGGGGGATCTCCTGAATCACGGCGCCCACTGGATCGTTCTCCTCGAAGACGACGGCAACGGAGTCCTCGACACAGCAGACACAGTCCTCCACTGCTGGGGGCGGCCGCCCACACGGACGACGCTCTTTGCCGCGCTGGATCCGGCAGTGACCTCTGTGGATCTCCTTCGGTATGCAAACTAACTGCATTCTGGAGGTCGACGATCTGACGGTCGGCTTCCCGACTCTGAAGGAGGGTTGGACTCATCCGGTCGAATCTGTCTCGCTGGAGATCTCCGCCGGCGAGAGGGTGGGGTTGGTCGGCGAATCTGGCAGCGGCAAGAGCCTGACCGCGCTCGCATGCCTCGGGCTGGTACCGGAACCAGGGAGAATCCTGGACGGTTCCTCCAGAGCCTGCGGCATCGATATCCGGTCGGCCTCACTGGACGAGCTCCACCGGTTACGCGGCGGCATCGTCGGGTTGGCTTTCCAGGAGGCGGCAGAGGCTCTCAATCCGGTGTACACCGTCGGTTTCCAGATCGCTGAGACCGTCTCTACACACCATCGAGTCACCCGCCGAGAAGCGTGGAAACGGACCCTCTCGCTGCTCGCCGAGGTTGCGGTGGACGAACCCGAAACCATTGCCGCGGCCTACCCGCACGAGCTCTCGGGAGGCCAGGCGCAACGAGTGATGTTAGCCCTCGCTCTGGCCGGACGACCGCAACTACTCATCGCCGATGAACCCACCTCCGCCCTCGACGTCGTGACCCAGGCACAGGTGATCGAGCTGCTTGAGCGACTCACCCACGAGCAGGGTTTGGCGCTTCTGCTGATCAGCCACGATCTGCTGGTTGTCGAAAACGCGGTCGAACGAGTGATCGTGATGTACGACGGGCGGATCATCGAGGAGGGGCCGACCGATGCGATTTTCTCCACACCTCTTCACCCCTACACCGAGATGCTGCTCGCCTCGGCGCCAGGTCGCCGGCGCTGTCTCGACGCCTCTTTTCAAGGTCCCACAACGTCGTTTGCAGAGCCGGCAGTCCGCGGCTGCCGTTTCAGCCACCGGTGTCCGATCGTGGAACCCGGGTGCAGGGATGAGGAGCCCCCTCTGCAACAGATCGGACCCGGCCGCCGGGTTCGCTGCATCGCGGGCCGCACCAAGAAGCTGGTGAGGAATGCCGGCTGAACCCATTCTCATCGCCCGGGATCTCTACCGTAGCTATCCTGGGCGGAGACCGGGTGAGCGGGTGAGAGCGGTGAACGGCGTCGATCTTTCGCTCGCTCCCGGCGAGGCGCTCGGCATCGTCGGCGAATCAGGCTCCGGGAAGTCCACCCTGGCCCGGCTGCTTCTCGCCCTCGAGCGGCCGGATCGCGGGTCGGTGATCTTCGAAGGCCATCTCATCAACCAGCTATCGGAGGCACGGCTCCGGCCCCTGCGCCGAGGTTTTCAGGCCGTCTTCCAGGATCCGAGCACCTCTCTCGATCCGTGCCTCAGGGTCGAAACGATCATCGCCGAACCGTTGGCGGCGCACCGCATCGGCGACCGATCGCAACGTCAGATGCGGGTCGCAGACCTGCTCGCACAGGTGGGCCTGCCGACCGATGCCGGCCGGCGGCGCCCCAACGCCTTTTCGGGCGGCGAACGGCAGCGTATCGCCATCGCCCGCGCGCTCGCACCCGAACCGCGGCTGCTGATTCTCGACGAACCGGTTTCATCGCTCGACCTCTCGGTTCAGGCGCAGATTCTCGATCTGATCACCGAGCTGCGCGACCGTCATCGGCTGTCGCTGATCATGATTTCGCACGATATCGAAGTCGTGCGCGAGGTGTGCGACCACGTCGCCGTCATGTACCGGGGATCGTTTGTCGAGAGCGGCCGAACCAGCGAGGTGCTCGAACACCCGCAGCACCGCTACACCCGGATGCTCATGGACGCAGCGCCGCGCCCCGAACGTTCATACGTTAAACGTTGAACGTTAAACGTTTAACGTTTAACGTTCCAACGATTTCGTAACCAGCATCAATACCCGAATGGACGGAATCGGATATACTCGAATCCGTGCTGGAACAGATCGCCGATCTCATCGCCTGGCTCGAACCCCACGCAGTCATCCTCGCCCTCGCACTGCCGCCGGTCATCCGTGTCGTCGGCCACTGGATCCCCGAGGAGCTTTTCATGGTTGCCATGGGTGCGCTTGCCGCCCGCAGCCACTCGTCAAAAACCGCAGCGCTGATTCTCGGCGCAGTCGTGGCCAGCCACTTTCTAACCGACCAGGTGGTCTATCTCGGGGGACGTTGGTTGCGGCCCCGGCTTGGCCGTTTTCCGCGCATCGAAACCCGCGTCCACGCGATCACTGCTAAGCTCGCCAACTCACCCGGCGCCGTTCTCGGGCTGGTGCCCGCGCGGGTCCTCCCACTCGGCCGCGGCGCGTGGCTCGCCGCCTGCGGTGTGGTGCGCATCCCCTGGACTCGCTTCGCCGCCGTCGATCTTGCGGCCTTGATCGTCCACCTCTGCGTGTGGTCTGGGTTGGGCTGGTGGTTCGCCGCCGACTTGGACCGACTCGCCACCTCGGTCGAGCTCACACGTGTGGCCGGCGCCTGGATGGCGGCTGCCCTGGCCACCGCCATCATGGTGATGATTCTCTGGCGTTCCCGCCAATCGTGGCAGCCGCGCACGGCGAGCGCCGCTCGCCGCGCCGGACGGGCCATTCGCGATTTCACCGGCTCTTCTGACCAGGTTTCGTCACGCTGAGCGGCCCTCATGAGGTTGATCCAAAAGAATGTCCTTCGGGACCCCTGCGGCACTGGACTTGGGGATCAGCAGTCAATCGAGCGCCGAAGGCGCGGTAGATTCATAGCCTGGGGCGTCAGCCCCAGGAAATAGGGAGCATGAATAGACCGACCAGCCGCGAAGCGGCGACAGACAATCGGGAAATGATGGCTACGGCTCACGCCGTCGCCGCGATCTGTCGCCCCTCCAGGGCTGGGCGAATGAGCGTCCGGAGATCCTGGGGCTGACGCCCCAGGCTATGCATCTTTCGCCGCTTCGCGGCTGGGTCGATCCATCGAAGAAGGTCCCGGGGTTGAGCCCACATTTCCCACTACATCTCGGCAAGGGGTGGAGCGGCTGGCCCTGAAGCCTTCTTCAGATACAATAAGGCTGTCATGCACAGCACTATCGAGCAGATCCGCACCGCTCTGTCCTCCGCCTACCCGATCATCCTCCTGGTGAGTCCGGAGGAGGAACGCCAGAAACAACTCCTCGATCACTTTGCCGCTGCTGCCAAACCCGAGAAGCTTCCGGTCTTCGTCTGGAACTGCGTTGACGGATTTGTCGGTGA
>CAYPBC010000128.1:0-6197 GCA_964408845.1 uncultured Thermoanaerobaculia bacterium | reverse complement strand
CGATCGACCCGAAGATGAACCAGACCGACGGGTGCATGAATTCCTTGAAGGCCAGCTCGGCGCCGCCGACCGGGGCGTGGCCGCCAACCAGCACGATGTCTGGACGGATCAGGAACAGCACCTGGACGACGGCGATCGTGATGCTGGTGACGCCGATTGGAATGACCTCGAAGACCCACCACACCGCGGCTAAGAGAAACAGCCCGAGCGCCGCCTTGCCCTGGTGGCTGAGCTCGAAGGTCTCCCCCATTGGATCGACGGCATCGGGCCACGGCGGCGACAGGTAGACGGCGAGGAACAGCGAGATTCCCAGAAGAAGGAAGAAGACCCTTTTCCAGTCAACGGGCGTTTCGGGTTTTCTCCGAAACCGGATCGTCCAGCGGCGGCGGGGTTTCGAATCATCGCCGGTAGCGGCGGCTGGTACGGATTCAACCATCATCGCCGTCCATGCCAATGTCGGAGCCGAGGGGCTGTCCGTACTCCATGATGAACTGCGCGACGATGTCGAAGATGTTGGTCATCAGGACCACGCCCGCCACTTTTTCGCCGTCGAGGACCGCCACCAGGTCGACTCCGTGATATAGCATCGTCGAGATGACCGTTGACAGCGAGTCATCGACCTGGACGGTGCCCTTGATCGGGACGATGACCGATTGGATCGGCGTCTTCGAGGCCTCGATCGCTGCGGGTGAAAACAAAGAAGTCCAACGTATCCTGAGCTCTGACGGCGTGCTGCCGCCAAAGGGGACCAACTCTTTGATGTGAGCCTCGGTCTCGCGATCGTCCCGAAGGTGGGGGATCAGCCCCTTGAGGAGCTCCCGCCGGCTGACGACACCGACAAGACGGTCGCCGTCATCCAGAACCAGCACGTAGCGCGGCAGCATGATGTAACCGTCCTGAAGCTTGACGGCCGATGCGCTGAGGGCCACGATCGCCTCGCGAATCGTACAGCTCAATCGGCAGTGCGGGTACCTCTCCGGCGGCAGCATCACGTCGCGAGCCGTGGTGTCCCGCGATGACAGGGCGAAGCCGGGGTCGAGCCGGACGTCCACCGCCCCGACCGTGCCGTGATCCGTTGTGATCTTCTCGACCCCGCGGACCTTGCCGACAAAATCGACCAGAGATTTTTCGGCCGCCGCGAACGCTTTGTCGCCCGACAGGAAGACCTCGGAATCACGGACGTCGACGTGAGCTATGTCTGGAGTGAACGGCGAGTTGAAGAAGAGCTCTGCCTTGACCCGCCTTTCGACCGCAAAATCCTGGTACTCCTGGACACACTGAGGCGTGGGCCGATAGTCGTCACCCTCCATGATCTCGGCAATCATCGTGGCGGCCCTGTCGATGGATACATGCTCGAGGTTGATTATCAAATCATAGAGGTCGGCGTCGGTGATATCGGCGTGGAAGATCTGCCGCCCCCATCTCGAGCGGTACTCGTCGGCGTCGCGGATATGCCGTCTCGCCTCGTCCCGCTTCAAACCGAACCGTTGCATCGCGGTCTCGATTCGAAACTCCATCGGAGCGACGATCCGCACCTTGAAGGCGTTACACAGATCGGCAAATAGAAACTGACCTGCGAGCCCGTGATAGATGCCGTTGCCTTCAGCCAGCAGCTCGGTGACCGTTGCCTGGGTGGCAAGGAGATAGCGGGTCTTGCGGTGGGTGAAGCGCTCGTAGAAGTTGGCCGGAAGGTAGAGCCCCCGGAAGAGCTCCTGCTCGGTCATCCGATAGGCCTTGGCTGCGGCGGATGACACATCTTCCTGACTGAGGATCTTCCAGCCAAGGTGTTCGTGCAACTCCTCGGCCAATCGTGCGCCGCCGCTGCAGGTCCCTCTAGATATGGTGATGATAGGCATGGATCTCGAACCCCCGTTCCTAGCTCACCGGTGGAGGACCGGTGGTTGAACCAGTGTACGCGCGGGCGACGCGAATGTCCGAGATCCTCTAACCCGCCTCGCATCAGGGATGCGAAGCCTCCTCGCCACTGGGGCGCCGGATTCACTCAACAGATACAATCTCGCCTCGTGTCGGAGGATGGCGACCTTCGCACACGGCGACATCATCCACGGCACTGGGGCCTGTAGGAAATAGAGCAAAATGCATGCCACGGCGCGGATTGGTCGAGGTCGAGGTAACTGATTGATTTAAAAGAATTCAATCGCAGTTTGCAATGGCGTCACGAACTCGACCCGGGCCTGGGAACGTTACTTCTTTGTAACGTTAGCTCAGTACCGGTCGAGATAACGTTCGAGCTCCCAATTGTGGATCTCCTTGATGTAATCGGACCACTCGGTGCGCTTGTTGAAGATGAAGTGGTCGAAGATGTGGTCGCCGAGAGCCTCACGCAGCATCTTGTCCTTCTCCAGGAAGTCGAGCGCTTCGTCGAGACTGGCCGGGAGCTGAACGATCTTGAGCCGCTTCTTTTCGCGCTGGCTCATTTCGAAGATGTTGCGGTTGACCGGCTCGCCGCAATCGAGCTCGCGCTCGATCCCGTCGAGCCCGGAGGCTAACATGGCCGTGAACGCCAGGTACGGGTTACACGCGGGATCGGGAATCCGCACCTCGCAGCGAGTGCCGACGCCGCGCCGGGCGGGCACCCGGATCATGGGTGAGCGGTTCTTCTCCGACCATGCGACGTTGACCGGCGCCTCGTAACCCGGCACCAGCCGCTTGTAGGAGTTGACCAGCGGGTTCGTCAGGGCGACGAAGGCGCGCGCGTGGTCGAGCAGACCGCCGATGTAGGAGCGTGCGACATCAGACATCTCCCACAGTCCTTCGGCATCATAGAAGGCATTGATGCCGTCTGGTGTGAAGAGCGACTGGTGGACGTGCATTCCGGAGCCGTTGACTCCCGCCAGCGGCTTGGGCATGAAGGTCGCATGGAGGCCGTGCATCAGGGCCACCTTCTTGACCACGAAGCGGAAGGTGACAACGGCATCGGCGGTGGCGACGGTTTCGCCGTACTTGAAGTCGATCTCGTGCTGTCCGGGGGCGACCTCGTGGTGGGCAGCCTCGACCTCGAGTCCCATCGCTTCCAGCACGAGGGTGATATCGCGCCGGGCCTCCTCGCCGAGATCGCGCGGGCTGAGGTCGAAGTAGCCCCCCGTGTCGTGGGTGGCGGGAATCGCCGCACCATTCGCATCGCGTTGGAAGAGGAAGAACTCCGCCTCGGGTCCGGCCATCATCTGGTAGCCCATGGACTTCGCCTTTGCCACCACCCGTTTGAGAGCGCCGCGCGGGCAACCGGCGAAGGGACTGCCGTCGGGATTGGCAATGTCGCAGATCAGGCGCCCGACCTTGCCCTGGTTGGCTTCCCACGGGAAGACCTGGAAGGTCTCGAAATCCGGCACCAGGAGCATGTCCGACTCCTCGATGCGGGTGAAGCCCTCGATCGAGGAACCGTCGAACATGATCTGGCCGTCAAGGGCCTTCTCGAACTGGCTTTCGGGGATCTCGACATTCTTGATGATGCCGTCGATGTCGGTGAACTGAAGACGCAGGAAATGGACGTGTTCTTCTTTGGCTTGGGCGAGGATCTCTGCGGCTGATTTTGGCACTTTGGAGCCTCCTGGCGTGTCGTTTGGTGGATATTGAGGCCAGTTTTGATGAAAGTCAAGAGTTTTTTTGCAGATTGATCAAATTAATCAACAGATTATGTGTTTTGTGAGACGGTGTCTCGAATCGGACGCGGACGCGGACGCGGACGCGGGCTATACTTTCCGGCGGGAGGGATCATGAGCGAGACACCGACCCGCGCCGACGCCTGGTTGCTGCTGACGGAGTTCACCGACAATCCAAGCCTGATCAAGCATGCCCTCGGCGTCGAAGCCGCCATGCGTGCCTACGCCCGGTCATTCGGCGAGGACGAGGAAATGTGGGGAACGATCGGGCTGGTTCATGACTTCGACTACCAGCAGAACCCTACCGAGGAAACCCATTTACACGTCGGGACTGGAATTCTCCGCGAGCACGGGTGGCCAGAGGATTGGATCCAGACCATCGCCTCGCACGCCGACTACATGGGTATCCCGCGAGCCACCGTGGTGCGGAAAACCCTGTTTGCGGTCGACGAGCTGTCGGGCTTTCTTACCGCTTGCGCCCTCGTGCGCCCGGACAAGGCGATCGCCGAGGTCAAGGTCAAGTCGGTCAAGAAGAAGCTCAAGGACAAGGCCTTTGCGCGCGGCGTCAACCGTGACGATGTTCGTCGCGGCGTTGAGGAGCTCGGTGTCGACCTTGACGAGCACATCGCCTTCGTACGCGATGCGATGGCGACGATCGCCGACCAACTCGAGCTACCGCCGGAGTGAGCCCTACGCCACCGGCCCACCCATTCTCACCACCAAGACACCAAGGACACCAAGGGAATCCTTCAATGGTGGGCGGAATCAGAGGGGTGTCAGGGCAAAGACTATCAGTGGGCTCGTGTGCGAGACCCAAAGATATTCTTGGTGATCTTGGTGTCTTGGTGGTTCAACCCCGGTCGTTCGAGTTCATTCAGGTTCGATGACTTCGAGCCCGTTCATGTAGGGCTGGAGAACCTCGGGTACGACGACCGAACCGTCGGCCTGCTGGTAGTTCTCGAGGACGGCCACCATCGTGCGGCCGACGGCGAGTCCCGAACCGTTGACGGTGTGGAGGAGGCGGGCCTTGCCGCCGTCGGCTGGGCGATAGCGGAGATGGGCGCGACGTGCCTGGAAGTCGGTGAAGTTGGTGCACGACGAGATCTCGCGGTAACACTCGAGAGCCGGCAACCAGACCTCGAGGTCGTAGGTCTTTGCAGCCGAGAACCCGAGGTCGCTGCTTGCCAAGCTCACCACCCGGTAGTGAAGATCGAGGGCCTTGAGCACAGCCTCGGCGTGACCGGTGAGTTCCTCGAGACGTTGCCACGAATGTTCGGGGTGGACAAACTGCACGAGCTCGACCTTGTGGAACTGGTGCAGCCGGATGAGCCCGCGCACATCCTTGCCGTAGGAGCCGGCCTCGGAACGGAAGCATGGTGTGGAGGCGCAGTAGCGAAGCGGCAACTCCTCCTCGGCGAGGGTCTCTTGGCGGTAGAGATTGGTGACGGGAACCTCGGCGGTGGGGATGAGGTAGAGGTCGAAATCCTCGACGTGGAAGAGATCATCGGCGAACTTCGGGAGCTGCCCGGTGCCATAGAGAGATGCCGAGTTGACGAGGTAGGGGGGGATCACCTCGGTGTAACCGTTCTTGGTGGTGTGGAGGTCGAGCATGAACGAGATCAGTGCTCGCTCGAGCGCGGCGCCGACCCCTTTGAGGACCGCGAAGCGGCTCGAGGCAATCTTGGCCGCGCGCTCGAAGTCGACAATCCCGAGCTCGGGTCCGAGGTTCCAGTGGGCCCTGGGCTCAAAGTCGAAGGTCGGTGGCGAGCCCGACGTGCGCTCGACCCTGCTGGCCCCCTCGTCGCCACCGATGGGAACGCTGTCGTCGAAGAGGTTGGGCATCGTCAGCTCGAGGTCCGCGAGCTCCGTTTCGAGATCCTTGGCCCGACCCTCGAGCCCCTTGATCTCCTCGCCGAGAGCGGCCATCTCGGCCTTCTTCGTCTCCGCCTGATCGCCGCGGCCGTCGCGGTAGAGGCCACCGATCTCTTTCGAACCCGCGTTGCGGCGCGCTTTGAGCTCCTCGACCTCCACCAGGATCTCGCGCCACGCCGCGTCAACCTCCAGCAGACGATCGAACTCTGCGGTGGTGTGGCGCGCGGCGAGCATTGTGCGGATCCGCTCGGGGTCCGATCGGTAAAGATCGCGGGCGAGCATGAGCTTCCTCCGGTCGCGACTATAGCAGCGCGCACAGCGCCAACGAGCAGATACTGGCTCAGGAGCGCCTCACCCTGGGCTGCGCTCCCGGGTTACATCAAGAAGAAACTCCCAGGGGAATTGTGGTACGAGGCGTGAGGATTGGGCATATGATCGAGCGCAGGAGTGCGACAGATTACGGCTGCGGCGTCAGCTGCAGCTATCATCTTCCGGTTGTCTGTCGCCGCTTCGCGGCTTGAGGATTTTTTGGTGCCGTGTTCCTGGGGTTACTGACGGCCTGCGGCCGTCGTGTCGCACGCTCGCCTGGCTGCGGTCGATGCCGGACTCGCTGCCGCGATTCCGGCTCGACTCGCTCGCCAGCCGAGCGCGGGTTGACGCCCCAGGCTATGAGTATGCCGCCGCTTCGCGGCTCATCACACAAGC
>CAYPBC010000127.1:0-6205 GCA_964408845.1 uncultured Thermoanaerobaculia bacterium | reverse complement strand
CCCACCAGGGGAAGACGCTGCCGGTCCAGTCGTGGTTGGCCTTGAAGAGCTTGCGCACCTGGTCGGCCTTGTAGGACGGGGTCATCTTGTGGTCGTCGGGGAATGCGAGCACGTAGTGACACGACTCATCGCACATCCCGCAGTGGACGCAACCGACGAGCGAGCCCACCACCTGGCGGTTGAGTTTCTTCGCCAGCTGCTCTTCCATCATCTTGATCTTGTGGGTCTTTGCTTGATTCGCCACGGTAGTCTCCTATCCCCGTGCGACCGGGTAGCTGCCGCGCTGACCGAGCGCACGGCCGATATACGTACGGGTGAATGGGTAGTAGAGGTAGTGTGAGATCTTCGAAAACGGCACATAGAGCAGGAAGAAGCTCGTCAGGTAGAGGTAGACGATCTGAAAGATGTCGCTGGTCACTCCCCATATCCCCATGAGATAGGCCTGCGTGGCCGCCCCGATCGCGAACCACACGGTCAGCATGAAGAGCGAGAAGTAGTCGTCTGGGGTGCTGATCAGCCGCATCAACGGACGCAGCGTTCTCCGCGCGATCCGGTACAACGACACCAGGAATGCGGCGACGATGAAGAACATCACCGTCCACCCCACCGCCGGAATGGCCAGGAACTCGGGCGCGATGGTGCTGACGAAGGCGAGGGTGATTCCGGCCACCACGCCGAGGTGGAAGAGGACGAAACTGATGTAGAACACGAAACCCTTGGGCTTGCGGGTGCTCTCCATCGACCACGGCATGGCGACGTTAAAGAGCGAGTAACGCGCCCCTCGTTGTTTGTCAGACTGCGCCGGGTTGCCGGGCGCCGACTTGTCCTTGGCCAGCTTGAACGACAGCAGCCAACGGATACGGAGGGTGTAGACGATCGCCATCACCACGAGGGCGATCCAGTGGACGACCTCGGCGGTGTGCAGTGCTGGGCTTATTTCGTGCATTTCAAGCTCCTTCCTCGATCTGCACCTTGAAAGGATCGAACTCTCGGTTGTCGGGCGCGGCGATCAGCACCTCTTCGAGGGTGCAGCCGTTGGCTAGGTGTTCGGAGATGGTGTCCACCATCACCCTCGAACACAGATCGAGCGGGACCTGGTACAAGCCGGTTCCCATGGGCGGGAACGCCAGGCGCTTGACACCCTTCTCTTCCGCTCGAGCCAGCGCTGACTGGATCGTCCTGCGAAGCTTGTCCTCCTCGTCCTCCTCGCGAAACTTGGGGCCGTTGGCGTGGATGATCCAATCGGCCTTGAGTATTCCGGCCTCGGTCACCACTGCCTCACCGGTTGGACAGCTGCCGAACTCGTCGAGCTCCTTCTGGATCACGATGCCGCCGCGCTGCTGGATTGCGGCGCCGAAACCCGAGCCCAACTTGAGGTCCTCCGTGACGTCAAAGACGAAGGCATCGACCTCCATCTCGGTAATGTCTTCGCGGACCAAACAGAGACTCTTGTCGCCAATCTTTCGCCCCACCATTTTTCAATCCTCCCGATTTCTCATGCCTGTCGATCCTTGGTTCCTCCGCCGAAGGCGACCAGTTGGCTCGCCAACTCCTCTCCGGTATCGCGCATCCAGCTCGGATCCGCCAGATCGGCGAGGGTGAACTCCTCCAGCACCTCGCCGATGCGCTGGTTGATCAGTGCATAGACCACCCGGCATTCGCAGTAGTCGGAGCGCGGGCAGGCCTCGGGCTCGTCGATACAGTCGACGACGCAGACCGGCCCGATGGTGGCTTCGATGATCTGCCGGATGGTGATCTTCTCGGCCGGAACAACCAGCTTGTAGCCACCGTGGCGGCCCGCCACCCCGCGCACCAGACGGGCGCCGCGAAGGGCCAGCGCCACCTGTTCGAGATAGCCGTGGGAGATGCCGGTGCGCTGCGAAACCGAGGCCAGACTGACCGGGGTGCCCTGGGCGCCGTGGCGCGCAATGTCGAGCATCATCCGGAGGGCGTAACGGCCGCGGGTCGAGATCTTCATCGCGTTTTAAAAATAAACCCACTATTCCTAGTTGTCAACTAGGAGTTCCAAAATGAATAGCTAATCTCAATCTCAAATCTCATGTTCGTTGCCGTCATTGGTGGAGGGTGCTATGTTATGCGAGGGTGGAAAACTGGAGGGAAGCGCCATGGCACCGAAGACCGCCGTGATCATCGACGACGAGCCGGATATCACGACCTACTTCGAGACCCTGTTGACCGACAATGGTTGGAGCGTACGGACGGCGAACGATCCGAACGAGGGAATTGCTCTCGCCCAGGAAACACCTCCCGACGTGGTTCTCCTGGACGTGATGATGCCGGAGCGCGGGGGTCTGAGTACGCTGATCGCTCTGCGCAAGGACGAGCGAACTGCCAAGGTGCCCGTGGTCCTCATAACCGGCATCCAAGAGAGCCTCACCGTCGACTTCGGTGTTTTTCTCGACCGCTTCAAGAAGTACCACCCCGACGCTTATCTGCAGAAACCCGTCAACGAGGCCGACCTGCTTCAAACATTGGAGTCGGTCACCAGCCGCAGCGGCCATGAGGCCGCCTCGCCCGCGTAGTCGACGCCCACCCGCGGCAGTCGTCGCACCCGGTCGTCGGCGAACCGAAAGCCGTCGTCGAGCAGTCGCAGAGACGAGCCGGGGATGCAAAGATCGATGCCGTCATCGGCGGTGGTGACGGCCAGCGTCTGGCAGAGCTTGCCCGGACCGTCCGTCAGCGAACCCCCCCTAACCGATCCGCGCCGCGCCCGTGCGAGCTCGATGCCGTCAACGACCACTCCCCCTCGAACCAGCACCGCCTCCGGCCGGCCAGGACCGACGGTCACGACGTTGAGGCAGTGGTGGAGGCCGTAAACCAGGTAGACATACGCGCATCCAGCCTCGCCCCACATGGTCTCTGTGCGCCGTGTGCGGCGGCCGCCAAAGGTGTGGCAGGCTGGATCCTCCACCCCCAGGTATGCCTCGACCTCGGTCAGCCGGACGACGACCCTACCATCGGGATGGTCGCGGATCACGAGCTTGCCAAGCAGATCTCTGGCGACCTCCTCAGTGGTACGCTGGTAAAAGTCGCGAGCGAGGAGTGGGGGTTCCGACATGAAATTCAACAAAAATATTTGCGTCACCGGAGGCGCGGGGTTCATCGGCGGCCACGTCGCCGAAGCTCTGGTGGCGGCCGGCCACCGAGTCTTGATTGTGGACGACCTCTCGAGCGGCCGCAAGGAGAATGTCCCGGACGGCGCCGAGCTCGCGGTCCTCGACGTGAGATCGCCCGAGGCCGGACGCCTGTTGGTCGAGCGCGAGGTCGAGATCCTGGTTCACCATGCCGCCCAGATGGATGTCCGGCGTTCGGTGGAGGACCCGGTCTTCGACGCCGAGGTCAATCTCATCGGTCTCCTGAATCTCCTGGAATCCGGTCGCCGCGGAAAGTTGCGGCAGGTCATCCTCGCTTCCACCGGCGGCGCCATCTACGGCGAACAGGACGCCCACCCGGCCGACGAGAACCACCCCGCGCGGCCGGTCTCACCGTACGGCGTCGCCAAGCTGGCCTCGGAACGTTATCTATTCTTCTATCACCGCCAGTACGGCCTCGATGCCACCTGCCTGCGCTACGCCAATGTCTACGGCCCACGTCAGAACCCGCACGGGGAGGCTGGCGTGGTCGCGATCTTCGCCCGCAAGCTCCTCGATGGCGAGAAGGCGATCATCAACGGCGATGGTCTCCAGACCCGGGACTACGTCTTCGTCGACGACGTGGTCCGCGCCAACATTGCCGCGCTCTACCGCCCGGGATTTGCGCTCTTCAACGTGGGAACAGGGGTCGAGACCGACGTCAACGCGCTCTTCGACCACATCGCCAGGGCCACCGACTATGACGCCGCTCCTGACCACGGCCCCACAATGGCCGGCGAGCAACGGCGATCCAGCATCTCCTCGGAACGCCTCCTCGAAGAGCTGAGCGTGGCGGTTGACACACCGTTGGCCACGGGCATCCCGGCCACTGTCGAGTGGTTCCGCGATAATGTTTAAACGTTTAACGTTAGAACGTTACACGTTTCACCCACCCCTGTGGCGGGCAACGCACTTGCCGTAATAGCAGATCACGAAACAACCGAGAAATGATCATGGACACGCCACTCACGGTCTTGACATTGCCTCACCGTCAAGGCACAGTCGCCGTTGATCCCGGGTCGCATGAAGCTGGCCCGATCTGGAGGTGACATGGCTCTCGAACTCGACTTCTCCAAGCTCAGTGGGACCGACATCCTGGACATGGCGATCGCCATCGAGGACGAGGCCCAGATATATTACGAACAGCTCGCAGACTGGGTCAGGGAGGGCACCAACGGCGAGGCATCCGATTTCTTCAACCGCATGGCGACCCGCGAGGAGCGCCACCGCCAACAGATCACCGCCCAGCGCGAGCGTCTCTACGGTGACGCCCCGGCATCGAACGCCGCCAAGGTCTCGTGGGCGGTCGAGGCTCCGGATTACGATGCTCTGCCCAACGACATCAGCCTCCGCCAAGCCTTTGACGTAGCGATGGACGCCGAGACCCGCGCCGAGGAGTTCTATGCCGGCGCCCTCGAGTTCGCCATCGACGACAAGGAGGCCGAGCTCTTCGAGGGTCTCCGCCAGGCCGAGGCCGAGCACAGGCGGCTGCTCTCGGACGAAATGGCGCGGCTGCTGCCATAACGTTCAAACGTTCGACCATGAAACCGAAGGGTATTGGGACGTTGGGGCGTCTTGGATGCAACTGACGGAATTCTCAATTCTCAATTCTTAATTCTCAATTCGCGCCTTCCGTCCCAGGAATTCGTCAAGCACTTCCTGTTGGGCTGGAACTTCATTAAGAATTTAGAATTGAGAACTGAGAATTTCTCAGCAGGTCAGATGGAGGGCGGCGGCGACATCGCGACCCTCGGCGGCAAGCCGGTTGAAGGCTTCGACCGCGCCTCCCGTGCGCTCCGCCACGACCTCTGAACCGGCATCAGCAAACTCCTTCAGCGTTTCCTCGAGGACCTTCACCCGTCCGAAGTAGCCGGTGCCGAGGACCACCACCTCGGGCGCCGCCGCGACCACCTGCTTGAGGTCTGCCACCGCGAAGACGTGGCCGCCCGCGGCTCGCCACCACGGGCTCCGGATCTCGCCGCGGAGCAGGATCACGTCCTTCGCATAGTCGATTCCGTCGACCCGAATACGACCGAACGAGTAGGAATCGATTTGCATTGGGGAAATCATAGCAATTGCCGACTTCGATACCGATAGCGATTGCAATACCGGTGGGGAGGGCAAGCGCGGCCAGCGGGCACGAGCATGGGAAGGGAGACGGGCTGGGGGGTGGGTGGGTGAATGCGCGTAAACGTTCAAACGTTCAAACGTTTAACATTCTAACGTCTAACGTCTAACGTCCCAACGTCCGACCTCACCCGTAAGGGAACACCACCGGGTAGCGAGGAATTATCAGCTCTTTGGCCTGCTCCTGCTCGGCTAGGATCGGCTTCACCATCAGCACGGTCATGTCCAGGTTGCGCATCAGGGCCGACGCGGTGCTGCCCATGCCGATGTCGAGCACGCCCCGTTTGCTGTGGCTGCCGATGATCAGCAGATCCGCCTCGATGGTCTTCACAAGGGATGTGATCTCCTCGCTCGGGCGACCCTCGAGCTTGTTCGTGTTCACCATGAGCCCCAGGTCGCGCAGCGGAGTGGCCAACCGCTGGAGCTTCTCCTCGGTCGTCTCGACGTCCGGCAGAAGCTCCACGGGCGCCTCCACCGTCACGATCGTGACCGGCGCGTTGTCAGCGACGGCGAGCACCCCGGCAAGGTCGCGCAAACGCGCCGCAATCGGCGTGATGTCGAGGTACCGCTGCAACGCCACAGCAACGCAGATTCTCGTATATGCCATCGTGGTTTCTCCCCAGCACCATCATAGCGTGCGGCAGGACGTGCTTCGCCGCTCCCGTCCCAAACCCGGCAAAAAGAGCGGGCTGGTTTACACTGGAGGGCCATGGTCATGGAAAGATTCGGGAAGTACATTCTGGTCGACAAGATCTCCTCCGGAGGGATGGCCGACGTCTTTCGGGCAAAAGTGGTGGGGATCCGCGGTTTCACCAAGACCGTAGCCATCAAGCGGATTCATCCCCACCTGCTCGAGCGCACCCGATTCCTGCGCATGTTCACCGACGAGGCGAAGATCGCGTCGCGGCTGGTGCACCCCAACATCG
>CAYPBC010000126.1:0-6217 GCA_964408845.1 uncultured Thermoanaerobaculia bacterium | reverse complement strand
AGCTTCCGCAGTGCGGACACACCTGGTGCGGCGGCTTGGGTTCGAAGCACGAGGTACACAGGCTCTTGCCGGGGGTTTGTAGCGCATGGTGGGAACGGCGCATGTCGCGGCGCGTCCTCGAGATTTTGCGTTTCGGATTGGCCATCTTCAGACTCCATTCAGCTTTGAGTTCAACCTAGGATGAGTGATCTTTGTCGGCGAGGCCGGTCAGTGCCTGCCACCGCGGATCGACCTCGGGTTCACAGGTGCAGGCGCCGTCCCGGTTTCGATTCGCCCCGCAACGTGGGCAGAGACCCGCACAGCTCTCATCGCATAGGACCCGCATGGGCAACGCGAGGAGGATCTGCTCGGCGGCAAGGTCCGCGAGATCGAGCATATCGGATTCCAAGAACACGACATCCAGTTCGTCCCCATCGAGACCGACCTCGGCATCGACCGGGGCGGTTGCCGGCGCCCGATAGTCGACGGAGAAACTCTCGTCAATCTCCCAGGGCGCCGATTCGAGGCACCTGGAACAGACCACGGAACCCTCTATTCGGCAGGTACCCGCGACGGTGAAAAACCCATTTTTCGAGCACACCTCACCTTTGAGATGGACCCCCATAGGGGCCGTCACCTGGTCGCATTCGAGCCGATTGGGATCGACGCTGAACTCCTCGTCGAACCGCCGCGGCTCCTCCCCGAGCTTGGACACATCAATCTTCACGCACACACCTCTCCCCGAAGGGAACGGGAGTATAGCATTTACCTACTTTTGACTCCAGGGCATGCGTGATTAACCCGCCTACCCATCCACCCGAAATTCTCAATTTTGAATTCTCAATTTTGAATGACCCTCCCACCCGTGCGAAAGTGCTTGGGGGGAGAGATGGAAATTGAGAATTGAGAATTGAGAATTCACCCTGTGAGGGTGGGCGGCTCAGGCCTCAGCCTGTGCGGGGTCTCCCGAGACACTCAGGACCGCGATGCTCGCACCCAGCGCGATGAGGGAGGTCAGGTTCCACAGGGTGTCGCCGACAACCGGCGCGAAGCGGAGGGCGAGCAGGACCAGGACGCCGACGAAAACCTCGAGGCTGATCGGCAGCGGATGGCGGATCCACCGTCGCAGCACCCAGGTGCCCACAACGCAGCCGAGCACCGTGAGCCCGAGCGACTTGCCGATGAAGAACAGCACCATCAGGGCGGCAACCAGCGGCACACCGAGGGCCGGGCCGAGACCGAGGGCTGCCAGCAGAGAGACGACCGTAGTGAGAGCGATCATCAGTCCGAGGGCTGGAATCCCGACACCGAAGGCCGGCACCGACCAGGCTGCAAAGCGCATCCTGATCGGAAAGAGGAAGGCGATGCCCGTGGTCACCAGCAGCCAACCACCCGAGGCCAGCAGTCGCATCGCGAAGCTCACCTGATAAGGCCGCCCGGTTCCACCGGCGCCGGCTGCAAGGCTGGCGAGGGACGAGAGGGAAATAGCCCGGCCGCCGATTTCAGCGTCGCCGTCGATCTCCACGGCGCCGAACACAGCCACGACGTGGCGACCGACTTCCGCACCCGGCGCGATCCAGACATTGCCGCCGACAGCAACCGCGTCGCCGGTAACTCGGGCTTGGGTACCGAGGACGAGATCGGCGCCGAATACCACGACATCGCCCTCGACGGACTCGTTGACCTCGAGGTCGGTGAGGACCGCCGCCCGTCCGGGCGCTGCTTCACCCACGCTCGTGACAGTCAGCAAGAAGAAGAGCGCGACGAGCCGGCTCAGTCGTCGTTGCGCCACGGCGAGACCCTCCGCCAGCGAAGGGCGGTGACGGCCACCGCAACCAGGCCGAGGAAGCTCAACAAACCGGCGCCGGCAAGCATCGCTGGATCGAGGGTGGCGGCGGTTGCGCGGGCGCCTGCAGCGACGGCGACGCCCCAATCGGATGCGCCGGTGACAAGAGCCATCCATCCCTGAGCGGACCATCCGGGCAGGAACGCGGCCATTCCTCCACCGGGCACGCCACCGACCAGCGCCGCACCAAGCAGAGCCACCAGAAGCGAGGCCGCCACCGGCAGGAACGCGACAACACGGCGACGAATCCGTGCGGGACCCAAATGCGCGAGCACGCTCTTTTCGATCGCGGGATCGGCGGGTGGAATCGCGTCGCAAAATATTCGGCCAAGAGCGAGCTCGGCGGCGGCAACCTCACGGCAGCCCGGACACACCTCGAGATGATGCTGCGCCACCTCATCGAGGCGCTCGATCTCACCGCCGAGCTCGGTGAGCATCTCCTGGGTTGTATGACAGTCCATCGCCACCTTTGGCTCCTTTTCACGACACCGGTTGAAAAGACCGGGCTAAAATCATACCAGCCGTTACAAAAATTCGGCCAGTGCTTTTCTTAATACGGAGTGGGTGCGGAAAAGTTTGTTCTTGACCGTTCCGAGCGGCATTTCTTTGAAGTCCGCGATCTCCTGATAGCTGAGGCCGGCAAAATGCCGGAGCAACACGAGTTCCCGATACTCGGGCCGTAACTCGTCGATGACCTGCCGTAACTCCGAGGCAAGAGCGTGGTTCTCGAGATGGCCCAGGGGATCCTTTTCGGTGTCCGGCACGACCACTTCCACCTCGGTTCCTTCGGTGTCTGTACGGTACAGAGATACAGTCTTCAGCCGGCGGCGGCGCAATTGGTCTATCCCGAGGTTGTGGGCGATCCGGAACAACCAGGTCGAAAACCGGTACTTGGGGTCAAATCTCGCCAGCGCCGACCACGCACGTACGAACGCCTCCTGCGACAGCTCACGGGCGAGCTCCAGATCTCCAACGAGCTGGCTGAGAAAGGCGGTCAGCCGGCGTTGATAGCGCCGCACCAGGATACCGAAGGCCTCCTCATCGCCGTCGAGGGCAAGCTCGACGAGCCGTTCGTCGGTCAGCGGCGGAGTCTTCTCGGTCACGGGGGATGATCATACCGTGGCGGCGGGAAAGTCCACCCAGGGCACAGGGATCAGGGTTCAGGGTTCAGGGTTCAGGGTGCACCGGGACGGCCCTGTACCCTGAACCCTGTACCCTTTGGCTTCTGCTAAACTCGCCCCGGAGGTGTGCCCGTGCACAGACATCGCCCAATAGTATGGTTTCTCGTCGCAGCGCTGGTGCTGCCGGTGGCGCCGATTGCCGCCGATGAGGAAGCTCAGGATCCGGAGCAGAGTCTCGAGCGCATCGGCGGGCTCGCCTTCGTCGACCGGATCGAGGTCACGGTTGCAAATCTGGTGGTCTATGTCACCGACAAGAAGGGCCGCGCCTTCACCGGTCTCACAAAGGATGATTTCGAGATCTTCCAAGACGGCACCGCCAAGGAGATCAGCAACTTCAAGCTCTACACCGACGAGGTCATCCGCCAGCAACTCATCGCGGCGGACGAGGGCTTGACGCCGGGTGCGGCGCCGACCCCCGGCGCGGAGGCGACGGCAGAGGCGGCGGCGGGGCCGATTCCGGTTCACCTCGTGCTCTACATCGACAACGACAACCTCGATCCTCTCGATCGCAACCGGGTGCTCTCTCAAACCCGCGAGTTCATTCGATCGAGCCTCCACCCGCCGGCGGAGATGATGGTGGTCGCCTATCAACGCTCCTTCGAGGTGCTGCAGGATTTCACCTCGGACCCCAACCAGGTGCTGGCGGCCATGCGCTCTGTGCGCACCTATACCGGCGGACGCACCGAGCGCGAAAACGCTCGCAGGGACATCATCGACAAGATCAAGAAGATCGAGCAGGAGGACCGGTCAGGTACCCAGTACACTCGGGATCAGGGTTCCGGTCGCGAGTGGAACGAGGTCTACCGGCTGATCGACAACTACGCCAAGGAGTCGGCAAACAACCTCCTCTTCACCCTCGATAGCCTGCGCCAGGTCATCACCAGTCTGTCCGGGCTATCCGGGAAAAAGGGCATCATTTACGTCTCCAACGGGCTGCCCATGATTCCCGGCCTGGATCTCTTCTATGAGCTCAGCCGGATCAGCCAGGACTCGACCGCCCTCAACCGGATGTACGACTTCGATCGCTCGCGCCTCTACCAACAGTTGGCGGCAACCGCCAACTCTCAGAATGTGACCTTTTACGCGATCGATGCCGGCGGTCTGAGCATGGGCAGCATCGGCGCCGCCGAGTCCTCGAGCGCTCAGGATCCCCTTGCCGCGTCGGTTGGTCAACACAATCTCACTGACTCCATCCGCTTTCTTGCCGACGAGACCGGCGGCATCGCCATTGTCAACACCAACGATGTCGGACCGAGGCTCGAGCTCGTCTCCCAGGACATGTATACCTATTACTCCATCGGCTACCCGCTGCAGGCGAGCGGCAGGGACAAGGTCCACAAGGTCAAGGTCAAGCTACGCGACGATCCGGCGTTCAAAGATTACAAGCTCCGTTACCGACCACGATTTGTCGAGAAGTCGCTCGAAACCAGGGTTCAGGACACAGTTGTGTCGAGTCTGGTCTTCGAGGTCGAAAAGAACCCGATGCAGATCGACTTCGAAACCGGAACGCCGGCACCCGCAAGCGAAAAACGGTGGCTTTTGCCCGCCCACATCTCCTTCCCGATCCGCAAGGTCGCCCTGCTTCCCGAAGGCGAGGACTACGTTGGGCGGGTTGTGATGTTCCTCGCCGTGCGGGGCACCGATGGCAAACAGTCGGATATGGTGCGACAGGAGCATGAGATCAGGGTTCCGGCCGCCGACTACGAGCAGGCCCAACGACAGCGCTGGGCCATCGACACCCAGTTGCTGCTGGAATCGGGCCGCTACAAGATTTCAGTTGCGATCCTCGATCCCCTGACCCGGCAGGATTCCTATCACACAATTGCGGTAGCAGTGAATCCGAAGAAGTAGGTATTAGGTATTAGCAATTAGCGATTAGCTCATCGCAGCTTCCGGATGAAGCTGTTGAGCATTCGTTTGACCTCGTTGACTTGCGTATCGAGGGACTGGTGGGTCGAGCCAGCCGCGAAGCGGCGGCATATACATAGCCTGGGGCGTCAACCCGCGCTCGGCTGGCGAGCGAGTCGAGCCGGAATCGCTGCAGCGATTCCGGCATCGACCGCAGCCAGGCGAGTGTGCGACACGACGGCCGCAGGCCGTCAGTAACCCCAGGAACACGGCAAGAAAGAACTGTTCAGCCGCGAAGCGGCGACAGACAGTCAGATGATGATGGCTGCGGCTGACGCCGCAGCCGCAATCTGTCGCCCTTTCAGGGCTCCCCGGATTTGAGCATTCCTGTCCTGGGGCTGACGCCCCAGGCTATGAGTCTATCGCGCCGTCGGCGCTCGGTCATTTGCCCAACTTTGTGGCCCAAATCAGGAAGGGCGCGCCAGTGTTTCTTTCTGAGGGGTCTCCGGGCGCAGCTCAGGGTGAGGTGTTTTCGAATAGGCCTCCTCGCCCTGCCGAAGGCAAAATACCACCATCCAAAAACCAATAACCTCATCACCGCCACCGGCAAGGAAAACGCTCATGCGATGAGCTAATACCTAATACCTAATCGCTAACAGCTGCCCCTAGCTGCTCCCGAGCTTGCCGTAGCATCGGCTGCTCCGGGTTGATCTCGAGCGAGAGCTCGAGCTCGCGGCGGGCTAGCGTCACCTGACCCGCGCTGGCCGCGGCGAGACCGTAGAAGGCGTGGACGGGCCCGCTTTCCGGGAATTTCTCGGCCGCCACCGCCCCGATCGGCAGGGCCTCGGTGAATCGGCTCTCACGTACCCGGACAACCATCAGATGGACGTAGAAGGGCTCATGCTCTGGAAAGAGCTCGATCGCGCGCACCAGGAGGGCGTCGGCGCGGTCGGGCATGTTCAACGACTCGTAGTCCGCCGCCGCCCGGTCGAGGGTTCGCTCGGGGTCGCGGAGTCCCTTGTCGATGGCGATCCACAGCGCCTCATCGGCACGTTCGTACTGCTTGGTCTCCATGAAGATGCGGCGGAGATTGAAATACGGAGAGGCGTACTGCGGGCTCATGGCGATGGCCTGCCGCAGCAGCCGTTCCGCCTCGTCATACTTCTTCTGGTTGATCTTGATCACCGCGAGATTGTTGATCTGGCCGCGGGTAACGGTCGCCGGCTGCGGCGTCGGTGACGGCGGGATGTCCGGTTGCGGTGGCGCCAATACAGGGGGCGAATCCGCAGCCTGGCCGGCGCTCACTCCGTCCTCGCCGATATAACCGAGAGCCTTGAGCTTGGCCATGAACTCCAGATCCGCC
>CAYPBC010000125.1:0-6243 GCA_964408845.1 uncultured Thermoanaerobaculia bacterium | reverse complement strand
CATGAGCCACGCGCTGGCGACGGTGCTTCACCGCGGCCGCAAGGCCGCGAGTAACATCATGCCGGCGTGCCTGGCATCCTCACGGGAAGCGCTTTGAATACGGATCGCGCATCGGCGTGCCTGGGGTCCTCACTGGCAGACTGCCGATAGAAAGGCCGCGATGAGATCGGTGGCGCACTCCTGTACATCAGGCACGGGGACGGAGACGAACACGGTTTGACCTGATACCCTGCCGACCGGTGAGGGTTCTCCGGAAATTCCCCGGTGAACGGCCCCGATACGCCGCGACCAAAATTGTATGTGGCGCGCAATGTGCTTTGCCGTCAGCCTCCCCTGGCTGGTCGATGCCGGGATGCGGCAGCTCCTGGCTTGGATTGCCTGCGCTCGGCCGTTTCCATCGGATGGCGAGGCTGCGGCCGACCTGCGGTGGTTGGTGGTGGTACCGGCCAGATCAGAAGGACAGGCCGTAACGCCGACCCTTGCCAGCATTGGGGTGGCCGCGCGACACCACTCGGTGAGAATTCTCCTGCTCCTCGATGGCGCCGACGACGAGGCGGAGGCCGCGGCACGGGCACAGGCCGTGACCACGATCGTGAAGGACCCGCCGGGGCCGACGAAAGGGACCGCTCTCCGGTGGCTTGTTGAAACCCGAGCCGATCTCCTCGATGAGGCCGAGGCGGTTCTCGTTCTCGACGTCGGCTCCCGCCTGACACCGGGATTCTTCGATAGCCTCCGATGGCCCGGGAACGCGCAGGCCGTGCAGGCGTGGCTCCTTGGCGAAGGCGCCGGCGTCGGCCACGCGGCGAGCCTGTCGGAGTCGGCCGCTCAAAGGTGGCAGGATCGAGGACGCCAGAACCTCGGCTGGGCCGTCCAGCTACGGGGTACCGGCACCGCGTTCCAACCCTCCGTCTTGCGGCGGTTGGCGCCTCGCCTCAAGACCTCCGTGGAGGACACCGAGTCCACCCTCCTGCTCGCCGCCGACGGCGGGCGGATCGTCCTGGGAGGAGAAGGTGCGATCGTCGAGGACATCAAGCCCGTGAGGGTGGCCGACGCAGCCCGCCAACGGTCGCGGTGGCTCCTCGGACAGCTCGCGGTGCTCGTCCGCCAGCCCGGGGCTTTGTTCAAGCTGGCACGGCAAAAACCCCTCGAGGGCATCGCGTTCATCGCCGGGCTGCTGAGCCGCCCCCTTTCTCTCACCGCCCTTCTCAGGCTCCTCCTTGCCATCGGATTCGCGGTTGACGGTCTCGCAGGCCGTGGAGGCGCCCCGTCTCTGGCGGCGAGCGGCGTTCTGGTAGTGAGCCTGCTTTCCGATCTCGTGCTTCTCCGACGCGCCACCGACGCCCCCTGGCCACACCTGGTTGTGGCGGGGTTGAGGATCCTTCTCGCATGGGGTGGCGCCCTGCTGATGCTGCCACAAGCCCTTTTCGGATGGGCCCGCGGCCGGCGGGGATGATCGGCGGGGGTCACTCAAGAAAATCCGGGTTAGAATACCTCCGCCGCTGTCAGGGCACCAAAGGAGAATATTTCAATGAGGACACCTACGAACTCCGCGCTTCCACGCCTGATCGTCATCGCCACGCTGGTGGCCATGAACCTGCCACCGTCCACGACCCCGGTCCATGCCGGCGATGATCCCTCGGACGTCACCTTGGAGGAGCTCCTCAAAAAGGCGCGCAAGGACGAGTCTGCTCGGAGCTCGGTCCTCATCGAGGTCGAGGGACAGCTCGACGCCGGCCTGCATCGGCTCGACATCTACGGCCGCGGAATCGGCATCTGGAACGGCGACAGCCAGTTCACCTTGAAGTCGAAGGAGGTCGTTTCCGCCATCGACCTCCTCCTGCAGGCGAAGTTCTGCGACATGCCGGATCGGTTCGCGTTCGAAGAAGTAGACGATGAGCGGCCGATGCCGATCGATGAGCGGCCGATGCCAATCAAGATGATGCGGGCGATCAAGGTGACCGCCGGAGGCTTCTCGAAAACCGTCATTCAGGACAACAAAGGGCCCCGTTCAGAGCCGTTCGCGAAGCTGACCGCCGATCTCGTCGCCCTGTGCCAGAAGCCGGCCGAGACCGTCTTGACCGCCACCAACCTGGAGGACGGTCTGCGAAAGGTCGCAGACGGCATTCTGGCGCCCGAGACTCTCACGGTGACCGTCAACGCTCCCGAGCTGCGGTCCCTGAAGTCACAGAAAGACCAGGGGTGGCAGCTCGTAGTGCGGCACTCGAAGCTCATCCTGCACTCGGTAACCCTCGATCACGGCGTGAACAAGGTCGGTGAGCAGACCCTCGACGCGGCCGAGGTGCAGAAGCTGGCGCGCAAGCTCCTCGACGCCGGCGCACCCAACCTCCCGTCGAACCTGAACACCGCGGGCTACACACAGATAGCGGTGGTGGTGCTGAATCAGAAGATGAGAACCATGGCGAGGGTCTACGCCAATCCGCCCGACGAGGGCGCCAAGGCGGCGATGGAGTCTTTCTCCAACATCCGCAAGGATCTCTACTTACTCTACAAGCAGGGAGCCGAGGAGAGACCCGCCGGCAACTAACCTGCACTTCTCACCGGGTTTCGTGGCGAGGTCGGCAAACGCCGGCTCACCTCGAAAACGCCGGATCGGGGCGAGCGGGGTGATATTCATCACTCGACACCCCGTGTTTTGCCTGAGTAGGCCGGTGAACTCCGAGTCACAGCACCTGTCGAGCTAACCTGGTATCAAGAGAACTGTCGCTTTTGCACACACCGTTCTCAAATACTGCAGGGGGTGAGGAACATGAGATCTCTCTCGAGGTTTTCAGTGACGATCGCCGCGCTGCTGATGACAATCAGCGCATTGCCCGGCTGGGGCGGAGAGCCTCCCGTCCAGCCCGACAAGGTACTCCGGCCCACTCACTTCGGGGTCACGCCTCCGCTGACCGAGATCGAGGTCCCCAAACCGACCGAGGGAGTCGAGAACTACGAGATCCCCAACCCTCCAGTGACCGAGCTGCCCACCCTTCCCGGGGCCACGGCGCCCAATCAGGTGATGGGCGAAGCTTTCATCACTCCTGACTCGGGCGTGCTTGCGCCCGCACCGATGATCGGCTTTGACGGCAACAACAGCGACGACAACCAGGCCGTCATCGGCTTCCGCCTGGCGCCTCCGGATACCCAGGGCGCGGTCGGTCTCAATTACTACGTCCAGTGGGTCAACCTGACGTGGTCGATCTACGACAAGGGCACCGGCGCCGAAGTCATCGGTCCGCTACCCGGCAACAGCCTGTGGCAGAGCCTGCCTCCGGGATCCGCCTGCCGCGACACCAACAACGGAGACCCGATCACCCTGTATGACCACGCGGCGCAGCGGTGGCTCATGAGCCAGTTCGCGCTTCCGGGCCCAAATTACACCTGCCTCGCGGTGTCGCAGACCTCGGACCCGACCGGTGCGTGGTACGTGTGGGAGTACAACTACGGCTCGTTGATGAACGACTACCCGAAGTTCGGCGTGTGGCCGGATGGCTACTACATGACGGTCAACGAGTTCTCCGGCGCCCTGTCGGCGACAACAGTATTCGACCGCACCGCGATGCTCGCCGGCAACCCCTCCCCCGCCGCACAGTACTTCTCCATCGAGAGCGTGCAGTCCGCGTTTCCGCAACCAACCAACCTCGATGGCGGCCCACCACCGCCGGCAGGTTCCCCGAACTACAACATCGCCTTTTATGACGATGCCTGGGGCAACCCGGCCGACATACTCCAGATCTGCGAGCTGGCGATCGACTGGGCCACACCGGCGAACTCGACCTTCGCCTGCCCGGCAGGCCCCGGCGACCCGGGCTACATCGACCTCACGGCCGCCGGTCTCTCCTTCGATTCCAACCTCTGCGGTTACAGCCGGAACTGCATCCCACAGCCCGGTGGCCAGACGGTGGACTCCCTTTCCGATCGTCTGATGTTCCCCGCCAACTACCGCAACCTGATGGCGACCAAGGGCTACGAGGTCATGACCGTCACCCACTCCGTGGATGCGAACGGCGCCGACCGGGCCGGGATCCGCTGGTACGAGCTGCGCAACACGGGCGCCGGCTGGTTCATCCACGACGGCGGCACCTTCGCCCCCGACAGCGACAACCGTTGGATGGGCAGCTCCGCGGTGGATCAGGAGGGAAATATCGGGCTCATCTACTCGATCTCGAGCTCGAGCACGAACCCCTCGGTGGGCTACACGGCGCGGCTGGCCACCGACCCGGCCGGCACCATGCAGACCGAGCAGGTCCTGGTCGCCGGTGGCGGTTCGCAGAGCAGCGTGAATCGTTGGGGCGACTATGCGGCGATGCACGTCGCGCCTGGCGGTTGCACCTTCTGGGGCACCGCCGAGTACGTGAGCACCGGCGGCAGCTGGATCTGGGATACCTACATCGGCGCGTTCTCCATGCCGGGCTGCACACCGAGCGGCTTCGGAACGGTTGACGGCACGGTGACCAACTCGGATTCCGGGGTTCCCATCCCCGGCGCACTGGTCGAGGTGGGCGCCTTCAGCACCTTCTCGCACGCTGACGGTACCTATGGGGTCAATGTTCCGGCCGACACCTACGACATCACCGCCTCGGCCTTCGGCTTCGCAAGCCAGACGGTCAACGGAGTGGTTGTGGACGACGGGGTGGCGGTGACCCAGAATTTCGCCCTCGACCCGCTGGGGACGACGTTTCTGGACGGTTTTGTGACCGACGAGGGTCACGGGTGGTCGCTGTACGCGAGGGTCGAGATTCGGCTCGGCGGCATCCCGGTGGCCGCCACCTTCACCAATCCATTTGACGGCCACTACGTCATCGAGCTGCCCCACAGCTCGGCCTACGATCTGGTGGTCACCGCGGTCTTCCCCGGCTACGATGCGGGAAGCCGCAGCATCGTGCTCGATTCGGGCGGCCAGACCGAGAGCTTCATCCTCACCGCGACCGCCCCCGCCTGCACCGCCCCCGGCTACAGCGCGGGCACACCGTGCGTAACCATCGCAGGCGCCATGGTGGAGGGCTTCGTGACCGATGCCAACACCGGTGATGCCCTCAACGGCGGCACCGTGTCCAACGACATGGGCGGCAGCGCCACCACCATGAGCACGCCGGATGACCCGGCGATCGGCGACGGCTTTTTCTTCCTGTTCACGGAGCCGGCGTCGGGCGGCAGCCCCGAGGCGAACACCATCACCGCATCGGCCTCAGGGTACGCCGATGGAGTGGCGAGCCTGGACTTCGTTCAGGAGATGGTCAACCAGCTCGACTTCGCGCTCAGTGCCGGCTGGCTGGAGTTCGTTCCGGACCACCTCGAATCGCGCCTCAACGCCGGTCTGACCGAGGACCAGCCGGTGTCAATCCTCAACCACGGAGGTGCGGCAGCCAGCCTCACGCTGCTCGCGTTCGAGCGGGGCGGCTGGGTCCCGAGCCTTCCCATGGACGAGATCGCCGCGCCGACCGCACCGCCCGAGCACCTCAACGACCTCACGACGCTGGCTCACCAGCAGCCGGATGTGCCGGAAGCCGCTCCGCTGGCTGCAGGCGACATCATCAACTCGTGGCCGACCGGCGTCACCTTCGCCTGGGGCCTCGGAGTGAACAAGTTCGCCGACAACCTGTGGCTCGGCAACGTCGGAGCGGGCGGCGGCGACAACCTCGACTACGAGTACACCCGCGCCGGCAGCCAAACCGGCAAGACCATCGACACCACGTCGTGGATGGGAGTCTTCGCAGGCGACATGGCCTTCGACCCCACCAGCGGCATGATCTGGCAGATGGACGTTGGTGGTGTGGACTGCATCCACGAGCTGGATCCGGCGAGCGCGACCACCACTGGAAACACGATTTGCTGGGGCGCCGCGATCTCGGAGCGAGGGGTGGCGTTCGATCCGGTCTCCGACACCTTCTTCGTCGGTGGCTGGAACACCGCCTCGATCACCCGCTTCGACCGTGGCGGAGCCGTGCTTCAAGTCGCCAATGTCGGCCTCGCGATCGCAGGCCTCGCATACAATCCGGTCACCGAGCACCTGTTCGTCATGGTCAACGCGGCGCCGAACCCGATTTACGTGCTCGACGTGGCAGACAACTACAACGTCCTCGGCACATTCACGATACCCGGCTTCAGCAGCTACGGTGGCGCGGGCTTCGGGTTCTCGTGTGACGGCCACCTATGGGCGGTGGATCAGGCGACGCAGACGATCTACGAGGTGGACTCCGGTGAGCCCGGCGCCTGCCTCAGCGCCAGCCTGCCGTGGCTCGT
>CAYPBC010000124.1:0-6246 GCA_964408845.1 uncultured Thermoanaerobaculia bacterium | reverse complement strand
CCGGTTCCGACCCCGGCGACAAACACATCCATGAGCCCGTCGGTGTCCCGCCACAACTCGAGGGCGGTGGTCGTGGCGTGGACGTTGGGATTTGCCGGGTTGGAAAACTGGAGCGGCATCACGGCGTTGGGGGTCTCCGCGACCAGCTCCTCGGCGCGGGCGGCGGCCCCTCTCATTCCATCCGCGGCCGGGGTCAGAACGGTTTCCGCCCCCAGCAATTTCAGAACATCCCGTCGTTCGATCGACATCGAGTCCGGCATGGTGAGAATGCAACGGTAGCCGCGAGCGGCCGCCACCATGGCGAGGGCGATGCCGGTGTTTCCAGAGGTCGCTTCGACGATGGTAGAGACTCCCGGCTCGAGCTTCCCCTCGGATTCGAGAGCTTCCACCATGGCGACTCCGATACGATCCTTGACCGAATGGGCGGGGTTGAAGAACTCGAGCTTGGCCACCACCTGTCCCGGCAGATCCTCAGCCATGCGGCCGAGCCGGACGAGTGGGGTATCTCCCATGAGACGCGTGATATCGGTTGCGATGCGCATGACACACCATCCTTTGTTTTCTCTGAGGTTCACAACGTGCGGGAGGCCATCTCTCTTCCCGCGAGACGGCTGCGCCGCTGCGGTACAATGTTTTGCGGAGGAAGAGGGTTGGATTTTCTCGAACGGCTCGATGCCCGTGCGGCCGCAGTCGGCGGTCGAGTCGTTCTCGCCGAGGGTCATGATCCACGTGTCATCGAGGCCGCCCGGGAACTTTCCAGCAACCCGGCATACGACGTGACGTTGCTCTGTCCTGGCGAGGCTCGGACCGGCGCCCATGTAGAGCTCGAGGGTTGCGGGGTTGAGGTCGTCGATCCGGCGACCGATCCGCGCCGTGCAGACCTCGCCGCACTCCTGCATGATCGTCGCGCGCACAAGGGTTTGACCGAGGAGGAGGCGTTTTCGGTGGTTGAAGACCCGCTCTACTTCGCCTCCCTGCTGGTTGCGTCCGGCGCCGCCGATGCATCAGTTGGAGGCGCGGTGCGGACAACCGCCGACACGGTGCGCGCCGCCCTCCATTGCATCGGTCCGGGAAAGGGACTGCGGACGATCTCGTCAGCTTTTGTCATGGTGCATCCCAATCCTCGATGGGGCGATGACGGGGTGATGGTTTTTTCTGATTGTGCAGTGCTTCCAGACCCGAGCCCCGAGCAGTTGGCCGAGATTGCCATCTCGGCGGCGGCCACCTTCGCATCCATCGTCGGTGGTGAGCCGCGGGTGGCGCTGCTCTCCTTCTCCACCAAGTCCTCCGCCGATCATTCGCTGGTTGAAAAGGTTCAAGCCGCCTGCTCAGAGCTCAAAAGTCGCAACCCTGGTTTCCTCTTTGACGGCGAGCTTCAGCTTGATGCCGCCCTCGTGCCGGCGATCGGTGAAAGCAAGGCGCCCGACTCGGCAGTTGCAGGACGCGCAAACGTGCTCGTCTTCCCCGACCTCAATTCGGGCAACATCACCTACAAGGCCGTCGAACGGCTCGGAGGAGCGCGTGCGCTCGGTCCGCTCATGCAGGGGCTAGCCAAACCGGCCAACGATCTCAGCCGCGGATGTTCGGCAGGCGACGTCGTGCAGACCAGCCTGCTGAGTCTCCTCCAGGCGAAGGGATAACTGATGCGGGTCTTAGTTCTCGGTTCCGGCGCTCGCGAGCACGCCATCGTCCACGCGTTGCGGCGGTCCCAGGGGGTGAGCGAGGTCTTTGCCGCCCCAGGGAATCCGGGGATTGCCCAGGCTGCCGACCTCCTTCCTGTGGCTGCGGATGACCTTCCCTCGGTCGCCGAGGCTGCGGCGGACCTTCGCATCGACCTCACCATTGTCGGTCCGGAACTTCCCCTGGCGATGGGAATAGGAGATGAGTTCGAACGCCGTGGACTACGCCTCTTTGGCCCCCATCGCGCCGCCGCCGAGCTCGAGGCGAGCAAGGTTTTCGCCAAGGAGTTCTGTGGGCGGCACGGTATCCCGACCGCGAAGTCCGAGATTGTCCGATCACAGGATGAGGCCGTGGCTGCGGCGCGTGGGTTCTCCTTGCCGGTCGTCTTCAAGGCGGATGGGCTCGCGGCGGGCAAAGGCGTGTTCATCGTTCGCACTCAAGAAGACCTCGAACAGGCTCTCGAAGCGTTCTATGTTCAGCGACGATTTGGCGACGCAGCAGACCGGGTTCTGGTGGAGGAATGTCTCGAGGGTAACGAGGTTTCATACATGGTCATCAGCGACGGCACGAGGGTGGTGCCGATCGCCACTTCCCATGACTACAAGCGAGCCGGAGAGGGCGACACAGGTCCCAACACAGGCGGAATGGGGGCCCACTCACCTGCGCTCGTCATCCCTCCCGGAACCAGCCGCATCATCCTCGACAACGTGGTGAAGCCGACGATCGCCGGCATGGCCGAGGAGGGGCGTGAGTTCCGAGGCGTGCTTTACGCAGGTCTGATGATGACCTCCGACGGGCCAAAGGTACTGGAGTTCAACTGCCGTCTCGGAGACCCGGAAACCCAGGCGATCTTCCTGCGTCTGGACGACAACTTCGCGGCCATTGCCCGTGACGCCGCCGACGGCATGCTCGGAGTCCAGAACATGAAGTGGCGGAAGGAGGCGGTCGCCTGTGTCGTGATGGCCGCGAAGGACTACCCTGGAATTCCCCGCAAGGGAGACGAGATCATGGGGACCGACGAAGCCATGGCGCTTGCGGGCGTGACCGTCTATCACGGCGGAACCCGTCTCCTCGACGGACGTCTGGTGACCTCCGGCGGGCGGGTGCTGTCGGTCTGCGGTCGTGGAACGACGTTGGATGAAGCACTCGATACGGCGTATGAGGGCGTAGGGAAGATCCATTACGACGGCATGTGGTATCGCCCGGACATCGGGCGCGACACGCTGGAAAAGCTCGGAACATCGGATGGCTGATCCCGAGGTCGTGATCCTGCTCGGCTCCGCAAATGACTGGAAACATCTCCAGGGGGCCGTCGATGATCTGCGGAAGCTCGGGATCACATTTGAGGTGCACGTGTCATCCGCCCACCGAACTCCGGTGCGAACGGCTGAGCTCGTACAATCCGCCGAGAACGCCGGCTGCCGAGTATTCATCTGCGCCGCGGGAATGGCCGCCCACCTTGCCGGTGTGGTGGCGTCCTCGACCACACGGCCGGTGCTTGGGGTACCGTTGCCCGGAGGGGTGCTCGACGGAGTTGACGCACTGCTGTCAACGGTTCAGATGCCGGCCGGGATCCCGGTGGCGACCTTCGCCGTGGGCTCGGCAGGGGCGCGCAACGCGGCGATTTTTGCCGCCCAGATCGTGGCCGGGGATCGACCGGAAGTTCAAGCGTCACTCGAGGCCCTGCGGTCCGAAGGCGAAGAGAAGGTCTTGGCCGGCGACCGGCAGATCAGGGCCGCGGTCAGTGGGGAGGAGGCCCGGTGACATCTGCGTTGGTTCAATGCTCGGTACCGCCCAAGACCGAGGACTGGGTACCGGTCTTGGTGGATCCCGATCTTCCGCCGATGTCCTGCCGGGCCGGAATGCTCGAGCTCAAGCATGGTGAAGCGATCATTGTCGAAACCCCGGACGGCAAGTTCCTAGGCAAGGTGACGGTATTCGCTCCTCCGTCATTTAAGAAACCCCGGAAACTGACAGCGCGGATTGTCCGTCGAGCCACACCGGCGGACGAGAAGAGACACGAGGATACCGGCTATCTCGAACGCGAGATCGAACAGTATCTCCGGCGACGGACCCGTGAACTCGCGCTCGAGCTTCACCCGTTCAAGGTGCGTCTGCCACTGTCCGGCCGCAAGGCAGTCATATATTTCTCAGCCGAAAAGAGGGTCGACTACCGACCGCTGCAAAGGGATCTCGGGAAACGCTACCGGCGGCGGATCGAGATGCGGTCCATGGGTGTGCGTGACGGTGCGCGGATGTGCGGCGGTCTCGGCCCGTGCGGGCGGTGTCTGTGCTGCACGACCTTTATGGACCGGTTCCACTCGGTGACAGTGCGTATGGCCAAACGTCAGAACCTGAGCCTCAATCCGGCCAAGATTTCCGGGCTCTGCGGTCGCTTGATGTGTTGTCTTTCGCACGAGGTCGACCAGTACCCCGAGCAGCCGCGCGGCCGGCGCTGATCAACCGGGATCTCAGGTTGGCCGGGGGAGACACGCCGGTCGATTTCTGGTAAATTGATCCCAGACCCTACAGAGACTTCATGCTTCCGGAATCCCTTCGCCGCACAGCATGGGGCGTGAGGAGAGCGTAATGGGCGATCGAAAGCTGATCCGACCGTCGATGAACGAGATGATGGAGAAATTCCCGACCCGATCCACTGGTCGCCGCAAGCAGGTACCGGCCGAGCAGACAAACGCCGAGAGCTTTTACTATCTCAAGCAGATGCAGAACCGCACCGCGATGGTGGTGGTTCTCACCGACGGGACCGAGCTCAAGGGTTGGATCGAGTGGTACGACAAGAATTGTCTCAAGCTCAACCGGGTCGACGCACCCAACCTCTTGCTGTTCAAGCACTCCATCAAGTTCATTTTCAAGGAAGAGGAGCTGCGCGCGCGCCGGCGCCGCCGTCCACCACCGGCCTCACGCTAACCCGCATATCTCACCAGCTTCAGCTCGAGGTTTGGAGCATCTGCAGGATCCGACTGATCACAAGGTCGAGGGCAACGGTATTGAATCCGCCTTCGGGGATGATGATATCGGCCCAGCGCTTTGACTGTTCCACGAACTCGAGGTGCATCGGTCGCACGGTGGCCAGGTACTGCTCCACCACGTTCTCCACCGAGCGCCCGCGTTCCGCCATATCCCGGTTCAGACGGCGGATGAAACGCAGGTCGGCATCGGTGTCGACGAAGATCTTGATATCGAGGAGCTCGCGGATATCCGGAATCGCGAGGATCAGAATGCCCTCGAGCAGAATGACCGGCCGCGCCTCCACGCGCTCGATGTGCGCGGTGCGCACGTGGCTGGAGAAATCGTAAACCGGGAGCTCTGCTGGTTTGCCGACCTTGAGAAGCTTGAGTGTCTCGACCAGGAGTGATTCTTCGATGGCATCGGGGTGATCGAAGTTGTGGTGGATGCGCTGCGCCTCGTCGAGATGGGCGAGATCGTGGTAATACCGATCCTGGTTGATCGTGACGATTCTCTCGCGTCCGACCCTGCGAACGATCTCATTCGCCACCGTCGTCTTGCCCGAGCCTGTTCCGCCGGCAACGCCGATGCACAGCGTATCGATGGTGGAGCGGGTATGGTCATCGGACAGGTCGGTCACAGGTACTTGATGGTCTCCTGCGCAGTCACGACATCGGGTCCATCCGGAGCGACCTCGATGTATTTTTCGAGGTGGGTCTTGGCCCCCTCCATATCACCCGTGCGAAGGAGCAGCATTCCATACTCGAAGTTGCACTCGGGGAAATCCGGATCCGCATCCAGGCATTTCTCGAGCAGGGGGCGGGCGCCGTCATCGTCCATTTTGTTGAGGAAGGCGGCCGCCTGATTGAAGAGGATCGTAGGATCCTCGGGATTGAGATCCTGATATTGAGCCATGTAGGCCGCGTGCGCCTCTGTGTCGCCAAGAACCTGGCTCGTGTTGGCCGCGATGGCAAGGCATTGAACGGACTCGTCGTCCTGTTCGAGACACATCCGCGCCGCCGCCAAGGCGCCTTCCATATCTCCCGCGTCATAGCTGAGCTCGGCAAGGCCTGAGAGCGCCGGCACCAGATCGGGTTTGGCCGCGACCGCCTCTTTGAACTTTGCCAGGGCGCCCTCGGTGTCTCCGGCCTTATAGAGCCCCCTGGCCTCCTCGAGCTCCTTGTAGCCGGGTTGTTGGATGAGCTCGATCTGGCCTGCGGCCGTTGCCTCGGCGATACTCAAGAGCTTGAAATCAAACTCGTTGTCCATGCTGCCCGCATCGACCTTGAAGGGGCGTTCCTGGGGCTGATAGCCCTCGGCTTTAACGTGGAAGACATAATGTTGGGTCGCATCGAGTATGAGGGCCCTGAACGTTCCTTTTTTGTCGACCGTGACGACCTTATTGAAATTGATGAACTCGTGCGCCGGGTCGCCGGTGATGGTGATGACGGCATCTGGAATGGGGTTGCCCTGGCTGTCGGTCACCGTGCCGCGGACCCGTGCCTGGGCGATGGCGAATACCACGCCGGTCGCTGCCAGTATGGCTATCGTGAACACCATGTGTTTGCTTGCGAATATACGCATTTCTCGCCTCCATCG
>CAYPBC010000123.1:0-6275 GCA_964408845.1 uncultured Thermoanaerobaculia bacterium | reverse complement strand
CCGACGGGTCGTCGATCCAAACATGAGCTTCGAGATCGCAGGCAGGAACGGCCGCACCCCGATCGTCCTCACGCCGAGGGACATCGCCCGATACTTCATCTTCTTGCAGGCGGATTCCCCACCGGCGTGTGTGTCGACGAGGATCAGGCTCGAGACGCGACCCGGAATGGTGATCGCCGCCCGCATCGCAATCATGCCGCCGATCGACAGCCCCGCCCACACGGCCCGTTCGATCTCGAGTGCGTCGAGGACCGCCACCACGTCGGCGACCATGTCATACAGGTCGAACGGCTGCGTGAGCTTTCCCGAACCACCGTGGCCGCGGGCATCGATGTTGACCACCCGACAGCTTTCGGCCAACGGCCCGACCTGCGGCGCCCACATTTCGCCCGAACATAAATAGCTGTGACCCAGAACCACCGGCAGTCCGGATCCCACATCCTCGAAGTGAATTCGAATCCCGTTGGCATCGACATCCGGCATCGGTCCCTCCTGTCCTCTTCGGTGTGGGGTCTACCGGCAGGATCTTAGCATCGATCGTGCACCTGCCCTGCACGCGGGACGCGTGCACCACAAGATCTGCGGTCGCTCTGTGGGGCAGCCGTCTCGGCTGCCGGGCGGGAGGACGGGCAGGCGGCATTCCTAATTCCTAATTCCTAATTCATCAAATGCTACCCTCGGCGGATGGAGACCATCACCCGCGTGCTTTGCACCACATCGGAGATTAGCCTCAAGGGGGGGAATCGCAAGTGGTTCGAGCGTACCCTCACCGAGAATATTCGTAAGGCGCTCTCCGATCTCCCGGTCGACAGGATCGAACGACCGGCGTGGCGGGTGCTGATCTCATTCACCGAACCGGTGTCGTTTGCCGAGGCTGCGCGGCGGCTGGCGACGGTCTTCGGTCTCGGCGCCATGATGGCGGTCGAGTATGCCGGCGCCACCGTCGATGACCTCGAGGCTCTCCTCGGTCCGCGCTTGAACGAGCTCGAGGCAGACAGCTTCGCCGTCCGCTGTCTCCGCTCCGATAAACACTTCCCCATGACGTCCCCCGAGGTGGAGCGCCGAGTCGGCACCTTCGTCCAGGAGCGCACCGAATGGCCGGTGGATCTTCGAAACCCCGATCTCACGATCCACGTACTGGTCGATGAAAAGGGCCTCTTCACCTGGACCCGCCGAATCCCCGGCCCCGGCGGCCTACCAGTCGGCGTCGGCGGCCGGGCCTCCTGTCTGATCTCAGGCGGTATCGACTCGCCGGTCGCCGCCTACCTGATGATGAAACGGGGCATGCGCCTCGACTTCGTTCATTTCCACTCGGTCCCCCGCACCGACCCCGCCAGCCTCGAGAAAGTTGAGGACCTGGTGCGGATCCTCATCCGCTACCAGGGCCCGACACGGCTCGCCATGGCGCCTCTGCTGCCGATCCAGGAAGAGATCGCCGCCCGCTGCCCCGCCGATCTGCGAGTGCTGCTTTACCGGCGCTTCATGATCCGTCTTGCAGAGGCGATCGGCCGCCGTTTGAAATCGGATGCGCTGGTAACCGGAGAGTCCCTGGGCCAGGTCGCTTCGCAGACGATTCAGAATTTGCGCGCAGTCGAGTCGGTCGCGACACTGCCGGTCCTGCGGCCGCTGATCGGACTCGACAAACCGGAGATCATCACCCTCGCCCGCCGCCTGGGCAGCTATGAGACCTCGATCCTCCCCCACTTCGACTGCTGCTCATTCCTCCTGCCCGACAAACCGGCCACTCGCTCGACAGCGGCAGAGCTCAACCGGGCCGAAGCCGAGCTCGATGTGGAGGATCTCGTCGCACGGGCGCTCGATGCCACTGAGATCAGGCGCGTTGAAAAACCCGTTCCATGGGAAGAGATGCCTCTGCCGCCAGGGGGGCGCCGATGAGCAACCACCGGCACCGGTCGCGGCGCGAGCTGTTGACCGGATGGTTCGATGTCTTTCGCGAGACGACCGCCGCCGCCGGCAGCTCGGCGCCGGACCCCGCCACGGTCCTCCGCCCACCGGGCGCGCTCAAACCCGACGAGGACTTCCTGGCCGCCTGCACCGGCTGCGGCGACTGCATCCCGGTCTGCCCGCCGCAGTGCATCATCACGATCGAGCGCGAGGACGGGCGGCTGGTTCCGGTGATCGAGCCATCGGTCAAGCCCTGCTACCTGTGCACCGAGTTGCCGTGCATCACCGCCTGCGTCGAGGGCGCCCTGATGGATCCGGGCGGGCCGGAGCGCGTACGCCTCGGCATCGCCAAGGTCGATCCCCGCCGCTGCGTCACCTTCAGGGGCGAGACCTGCCGCAGCTGTTATACCGCCTGCCCCTACCCCGACAGAGCGATCATGTTGATCGGCAGCCGACCACTGATCGGCAGTGGCGCCTGTACCGGCTGTGGACTGTGCGAGAAAGCCTGTCCCGAGTACCCAAAGGCGATCGTCGTCATTGCCGAACGAAACCTCGTACCCGGCCTCCGGATCCCGCGAGACGAATACAACGCGGGCTGACGCCCGCGACAATTTTGAATTCTCAATTTTGAATTCTTAATTGCCCCCCGAAACAGGACGCAAGTCCGGGGGAAGGGCGGGCGGGAATTAAGAATTAAAAATTGAGAATTGAGAATTCCGAGCTACAGCTCCGCCTCGACTCTCAACTCCCGGGTCATCAGCTCGTGCAACGCCGTCTTTGGGTCGACCTTTCCTTCGAGCAGCCGGCTCATGGCGTCGGTGATCGGCATGACGACTCCGTGATCCGCCGCCAACCGCGCCGCCGCCGGAGTGGTCCGAACCCCTTCCACGACCTCGCGCGACGACGCGAGGATCTGATCGAGAGTTTCGCCACGGCCGAGACGTTGTCCGAGCATACGATTGCGCGACAGCCCTCCGGTGCATGTCAGGACGAGGTCGCCCATTCCGGCGAGGCCGCGGAAGGTCTCCGGATCGGCGCCGAGGGCGACCCCTAGGCGGGTGATCTCGTGCAGACCACGGGTCATCAGCGCGGCCTGGGTGTTGAAGCCGAGACCGAGGCCGTCGATGATTCCGGCGGCGATGGCGATCACGTTCTTGAGAGCGCCGGCTAGCTCGACGCCGACCAGGTCGGTGCCCGCGTAGCACCTCAGGTGGTGGTCCGAGAACTCCTCCTGGAGACGAGCGGCAAGCTCGATGTCGGGGCATGCGAGCACCGCGGCCGAGGGATCACCACGAACGACCTCACGTGCGAAGGTGGGACCCGAAAGACAGCAGAAGCGCTGCTCGTCAAGACCCAGAGCCTCACCGGCAACCTCATCCATCCGCCGCAGGGACCCGGTCTCGATTCCTTTTGAAGCGGAGACCACACTCACGTCGTCGCTCACTTCGGTGGCCAGCTCCTCCATCACCGACCGGCTGAACTGCACCGGCACCACCCACAGCCACATATCCGCGTGGTCCGCCGCAGCGCCGAGGCGGTCAACGGCCTCGATTCCCTTGTCAAGATCGAGGTCGGAGAGGAAGAGGGGATTACGATGCTCCGCGTTGATCCCCGCTGCGACTTCCGGCTCGCGCGCCCACAGCATCACCTCGTGACCTCGCCGTGCGAGATGGTGCGCCATGGCCGTACCCCAGGATCCGGCGCCGAATACGCTCATTCTCACTCGTCACCTCCATCGGTCCAGGAATCGTCGCCCACCTTGGCCTCATTCCCGCCCAGCATGCTGCGGATGTTCGAGGCGTGCCGGAGGATGATCAGCATTGAAGCTGCACTGACGGCCACAAGGGTTACGAGATCGGGGTGGTCGACCAGCTTCAAAATCAAGGGAAAGCTCGCGCTGGCTATCATCGAAGCCAACGACACCCAGCGCGAGATTGCCAGCACCACGAACCACAGCGCAACGGCCGCCAGCGCACTCATGGGAGCGATGACGAGAAACGCTCCAAGACCGGTGGCCACCCCTTTTCCGCCGCGAAATTTGAGCCACACCGGGTAACAGTGACCAATCACCGCCGCCAGCATCGCCGCCGCCACCCACCCGCTTTCGGGGTTGTATCTCTGCATGAGCCACACCGGGATCGCGCCCTTGGCAATGTCGATGAGGGTGACCGCCACGCCCGCCTTCCACCCGGCGACCCGCAGCGCGTTGGTTCCGCCGACATTGCCCGTGCCCAAGCTCCGCACATCCTTGCCGGTCACCAGACGCACCACCAGGTATGCCGTGGGCAGAGAACCCATGATGTAAGCGAGGAGCACCAACGACAGCTCGATAGTCATGTTAGCCAGGTCTTCCCACCGGGTGTCTACTGCGGGCGGCGAATGGCAGCCATCTGTCGTGCTTTTCGTAAATCGTGCTCCTCGGAGTAGTGTGACTACGCCTGCGTCGCCCGATTCGCAAAAAACCCAACACCCGGCTCCCCTTCGCCGCCCTCGCTACGAAACCCGGTGAGAAGACCGGTCTAGGGGCAGCCTTTCCAGCGCAGTGTACACCGCACCCCCGGGTTGGAGATCGCTCTTGTAGAGCACAACCTCCTGGCAGTCGAAGGCCTCGAGTTCGAGAGCCTCTCCCCACTCGAGGAATCGATCGACCGCCGCGGACGGCCAACGAACTTTGAGACGCGCCTGTGTCAGGTGGATGGACCATGGCCGGTGCTCCCGGGGGAAGCCGGCGGCCTCCCCCGCCAGCTCGACTTCAGTGACAATCGACTCCGCGCCATCGACGGCGCCACCCACCCACGCCACTCGCGGCCTCGCCGGCGAGGGAAAGAACCCTGCGCCGCCGAGGTGAACACTCACCGCGCCGAGACTGTGGAGCCTCGGAGCGAGCGCGGTGGTCAGCTCATCGAGCGCCGGCGCTGAAATCTCGCCGAGGAATTTCAGCGTCAGGTGCCAGCCGTCGGGTCGCGTCCAACGCGCCCGTGGTAGCTCACGCCGCAGGATCTCCTGCGCCGCCGCAAGCCGCCCCTTGACGGCGGCCGGCACCTCGAGAGCCAAGAAAGCGCGGATCAATCCAGTCTGCATTTCAAAACACGCCGCAGAAGATCGAGGGCGGCATTAACGCTCCACTCGCGGATGATGGCGCGATCCCCGAGGAAGACACGGTGTCGTGCCTCGACGCTCCCGGGTCCAGCCACCGCCCAATGGACGAGGCCGACCGGCTTCTCGGCAGTGCCCCCCGTCGGACCGGCAATGCCGGTGATACCAATGCCCCAGTCGGCGGAAAAACGATCGCGGACCCCGGAGGCCATCACCCGCGCGACCTCCTCCGACACCGCCCCATGCTCGACGAGAAGCTCGTGCGGCACGCCAACGAGATCCTCCTTGGCGTCGTTGGTGTAGGTAACTGCGCCGCCGAGGAACACCTCCGAGGCGCCAGGCACATCGGTGATCCGGGCGCTGATCAGACCACCGGTGCACGATTCCGCCGTGGCCAGGGTTTGGCGTCGGTGACGGAGGCCGTCGAGCACCACCTCCGCCAAACCGTCAACATCGACGCCCGCAACATCGTCCCCCAGGATCTCGCGGAAAGCCACCTCCATCTCGTCCACCCGGCGGCGGGCGGCCGTTTCCTCGCCTTGGGCCGACAGCATCAACCGCAGCACTCCGTAGGAGGCGAGGATGGTGACGTTCTCGCGGCCGAAGCCGTCGTAGAGGTGGCGTATCTTCTCCTCGGTGTCCGACTCGACGACCCCGCCGAGGAGCAGAGTGCGGGTCACCCGCTCCCAACCGGGGTTCCAGCCCTCGATCACCGGCAAGAGGTCACGCTCGAGCATCTCCTCCATCTCCCACGGCACGCCCGGAAAGACGGCGAGGAGATGGTCGTCCACCTCCGCCATGAGCCCTGGTGCCGATCCGCGGTCGTTGCGAAGCGCACGCGAGCCGGCAACCACCCGCGCCATCACGGTACAGATCGGGGGCATCTCGCGCCCGAGATCGGTGTAGCGGGCGCGGATCCAGCCCTCGACCTCGGGGTCGGGTTCGATCGGACGGTCAAGCGCACGCGCGACCGCATCACGGGTGACGTCGTCGGCGGTCGGGCCGAGCCCTCCGGTCACCACCACCAGGTCGAATTGCGAAATGAGATCGCGGATCTCGTCCGCCATCCGCTCCACCGAGTCGCCGACGACCCGTTTCTCCTCCACCGTCACGCCGTAACGGGCGAGGGCGCGGGTGATGGTCAGCGAGTTGGAGTCGAGCCGACGATCGCCCAGAAGCTCCGATCCCACCGCGAGGCAGGCGGCAGTCTTTCGTTCACCCATGCGGGCCTCCTACCGCATCATACGCGTTCGAGTTTTTAGTTTTGAGTTTTT
>CAYPBC010000122.1:0-6328 GCA_964408845.1 uncultured Thermoanaerobaculia bacterium | reverse complement strand
GAGGAGGAGGGAAAGCTCTATTTCATTGAGGAGGTAACGGTGAAACCGGAAGGGGTAGCAGCCTACGAAGCTGCCGTCAAGGGGTTCACCTCGATCTTAGCCGAGCACGGTTTCCCGTATGCCTACGAGGCCTACGCCACCGATGACTATCACTACTACTACGTTTACCCGATCAAGGACTTCGCTGACGTTGACGCTCTCTACAAGAGCTGGATGAAGCTCCTCGAATCCTGGGGCTGGGACAAATACGAAGAGATGGAAAAGCAGATCTCGGGCTCCTACGAAACCTACCGCTTCACGCTCTCGCGCTTCCGTCCCGACCTCTCCTACCTGCCGGAACAGCATCCCTATGATCCTGACAAGAGCAATTACCTTCTCTGGGGTTACTGCTATGTCAAGCCAGGTATGGAGAGGGCGTTCGAGAAGAACTTCAAGGAATTCGTCACCCTGTTCACAGCCAAGGAAGTGCCTTTCGGCTGGAACACATGGCAGGGCGATTTCGGCACCGAGATGCCGCTTTACATCTACGTCGAGCATGCGGCCAGCCCGGCGGTCTTTTGGACCGAGGCCGAGAAGGCGATGGCCAAGGTCGGCGACGAGTCGGAGGCGCTCTGGAACGAGACCCTGAGCATGCTCAGGAGGTACGATGTCAAGACCGGGAAGAACCGGCCGGAGCTCTCATACCGGCCTGTGAAGCCAGCGCCGACCCCGGAGTAGTCAAGGGGGTACCGCGAATCCGGAGAAAAGAACCAGCTCCCGCTCAATCGTCCTGGGAGTGGTGGATCGTCTACCGTAACTGGCGATTGCTGAGAAATGCGGGCTAGTTGCGAGGAATACCTCGATCCGAACCCTCCTGTCGTAACATGGTATTTGCGACCGTAGAAGGAGCAACCTCCCACATGAAGACCCTCTCGTATTCGGACCCAGCCAAGAGAAGAGGCGAAGAGCCCGGACTCTTCGCGGATCCTCTCGAGGCCGAGGCCGTCGCGAGGATCATCGAGGCTGGTTGGTGGGCGCCGACCCCCGATAACTGGCAATCCTGGCGATTTCGGTGGGCGGGCGAGTGCATCGAGATCTTCTGGGACTTCGAAACCGGGACCTCGTTTCTCGATGTGGAGCATGGGGTGGCCTACCTTTCAATAGGCGGCGCCGTCACCAACATGGAGATCGTCGCCAACGCCGAGGGCTATGACTTGAGAGTTGATCTGAGATCGGAAGCGTACTCGAATCGCCCGACCGCCAGGGTCTTTCTCGAGCCGGCGTCGAAAAAATCCTCATCTCTTGCGGCCGTTATCCCCGAGCGGTGCACCAACCGCCGGCCATACGCGAGGACGCGGCTGGCGCCAGAGATGGTCGAGCGGTTGGAGGGCCTCGAGGGTATTGGCCACAAGGCACGGTTGTGCATGTTATTCGAACGCGACGAGATCGAAGACATCGGTGCCATGGCAGGGGAGTTCGATCAGTTCTTCCTGCACAATTCCAAGATCCACGATGTCATTTTTCGTTGGATCCGCTGGACCCGAGAAGAGGTGTTCCGGACTCGAGACGGTCTCCCGCTGCGTTCGCTCGAACTGAATTCAATTGATCGATTGGGATTGAGGGTCCTCCGCAAATGGCCCCGCGCGAAGGTACTCGCACGTCTCGGCGTGGGCCGGCGGCTGGCGAGTCGGGCGGTCAAACTCTACGTCTCCTCGGGCGCATTCGGGGTCATTTCGTTGCCCGAGATGAGCGCGGACGCCGCGTTCGAGGCTGGTCGACTCCTTGAGAAGATATGGCTGATGGCCGCGGAGAAGCGATTGGCCTTCCAACCCATCGCCGGGCCGGCGCTGCTCATTATGCGCAACCGATTGCAGGGCGGCGCGGGCATGGACGCTCGTTTGCGGGATTGGGCCATCGAGGCCGAGAGGAACCTCCGCTCTCTCTGTCGACTCGAGGAAGAGACCCTCCCCGTTCTCCTTTTCCGGGTGGGTGAAGCCGCCCCGCCGTCAGCCCGGGCCCTCCGCCGCCCTCTCGATTCGGTCCCGTCGGGCGTGAGGAAATGATGATGCAGACGATAGTGCAGAACATGAACAGACCTGTCACCGACAGCATCTGCTTTCTGCCCGGGAGAATGCCGGGCTGGAGCTCGGCGGTCCCAGAAACCTACTCCCACTCGATGGTGCCGGGTGGCTTCGAGGTCACGTCGTAAACGACCCGGTTGATCCCTGCGACCTCATTGACGACGCGGCGGGCGATCCGATCCAGGGTCTCGGGCGGGAAGCGGTACCAGTCGGCGGTCATGAAATCAGTTGTGGTTACCGCGCGTACCGCAAGCACGTTCTCGTAGGTCCGGGAGTCCCCCATCACGCCGACGCTCTTCACCGGCAGGAGAACGCACAGCGCCTGCGAGATCTCGTCATAGAGACCGTCCGCCCGGATCTCCTCGATGAGGATGGCGTCAGCCTCCTGCAGGGTGCGGACGCGGACCGGGTCGACCGCGCCCAGAATCCGCACCGCCAGCCCGGGTCCGGGGAACGGGTGCCGCCACACAAAGTCGTGCGGCAGACCCAGCTCCTCCCCCACCATTCGGGCTTCGTCTTTGAAGAGGTCGCGCAACGGCTCGACGAGCTCCAGACCCAATCGTTCGGGGAGCCCGCCGACGTTGTGATGGGTCTTGATGACCGCCGCAGTTCCCCGAACTCCCGACGACTCGATGACATCGGGGTACAACGTTCCCTGCGCCAGATAGCGGGCGTCCGGGAAGCGTGCCGCCTCCTCCTCAAAAACCGCGACGAACTCACGACCGATGATTCGGCGCTTCTCCTCGGGGTCTTCGACGCCTGATAGCGCCGCGAAGAAACGGTCCGATGCATCGACCCGGTCGAGATCGAGCCCGAACTCGTTAAAACGACGTGCAACGGCATCGCCCTCGTTTTTTCGCAGCAGACCGGTGTCGACAAAGATCGGCACCAGCCGTTCGCCGACGGCCTCGCGCAACAGGATGGCGGTCACCGACGAGTCGACACCTCCCGATACGCCGCAAATGACCCTGCCCTCGGGGACTGATCGCTCGAGGTTGGCGACAAGTTCGTGACGAATGGCGGCGGGATTCCAGTCGCGGCGTGCTCCGGCCAGGTCGATGAAGTGATCGAGAATTTCGGTTCCGTGCCGGGTGTGCCGAACCTCGGGGTGGAACTGGAGGCCGACAAAGCGGCGGTCGGGATCGAACATGGCCGCCACCGCTGTGGTCGGCGTCGTTGCCAGAACTTCGAAACCCCGAGGCAGCTCGGCCACCAGATCCCCGTGGCTCATCCACACCGGTTGTCGCCGTTCGGTGTCCCCAAAAACCGGTCCCTCCCCAATCACCTCGAGCTCGGCCAATCCGTACTCTCGTCGATTCGAGGATCGGACCTCACCGCCCAGGTCGCGGGCCATGAGGTGGTGCCCGTAACAAATACCGAGCACCGGCACGCCGAGATCGAAGACCGCAGGATCCGCCTGTAATGCGCCGTCTTCGAAGACGCTCGCAGGGCCGCCCGACAGGACCACGGCGATCGGCGCCGTCTCCCGGATCTCGCGTGGTCCAAGGTCGCCGCGTTCGATCACCGTCTTCACGCCGAGCTCGCGAAACCGGCGCGCGATGAGCTGTGTGTACTGTGAACCAAAATCGAGGATGAGAATCAGCTCGTGTTCCATGGACGCTCCCGGGCCGGCGATCACGGCCGGCATGATGGCGCGGAGAATAGCAGAATGACCCGGGGCGGTGGGGAATAGGAAGAGAAAGGTAACCCGCGAACCGCCGTAACACAAATCACTGCTGAAACCGCCGGGCCCATGTGACAATAAAAAAGGGCGGAGTGTTGGAAAGGTTGACGAGACGATGAATGAATGGCTCCGCCGGGTAACTCCCGATCTCTTCCTCGCCGCCGTCGTCGCTCTCCTGATCACGGTTGGGTTGCACACGCTCGACGCCTTCGAGAAGCAGCGGATCAAAGGCGCCGCGCACTCGCTCGGCGGTGACGGCCTCACGATCGATGAGCGGATCGATATCCTCGATGAATCGATTCGTCGATCGACCCTGCTGTATCTTCCCGCCCTCGCGGGATTCGGCGGCGCGGCGGTGGGTTTGGCCAGCCGCCGACGACGGTGGGCTTGGCTGACCGCAATCGGCGCCATTGTTCCCGCTCTCCTGATGGGCGCCGCCTTCTTCGTCGACACGCCGCTGCCGGGCAGCATGGCCACCGCCATCTACATACTGATTGCCGTGACGCTGGCGAGGGTGATGGTCGCCATGAGGGATAGATTCCTGCAAAAAAATCCCTGAGAATTGCGGTTCTGCCGGATGAGCATGGTGCAGATCGTCGGCGAGAAGGACTCATCTCGGTAATATCGGTTTGACTTTCCCGACAGCCCGGTTAGGATTCCGTCGGAAGGGTTGAAGAGGCACAGAATTTCCTATGGCAGATCAATTCCTACCGGTAGTCATCGCGATCGGTGTTGCGGTCGTCTTTGCAGCCGCACTGCTCGGCTCCGCGGTGCTCTTCGGTCAGCGCACCCGCCAACCCACCACAAACAAGACTGAAAGCTACGAGTCCGGCGTCCCGCTCCTCGACCGCGCCAATAAGCGAATTTCGGTCAAGTTCTACCTCGTAGCGTTGGTTTTCGTCGTTCTCGACGTCGAGGTCGCCTTCCTCTACCCCTGGGCCGTCAATTTCCGTTCGGCGCTTGCCGGCGGCTCGATGATCGTGCTGTGGGATATGCTGGCTTTTCTCGCACTCCTCGCTGTCACCTACATCTACCTGTGGCGCAAGGGCGTCTTCGACTGGGGTCGACGCCGCCTTCCCTCCGTCGGCACCGGCAGCGCGAATGACTGAGGTTGCCACCCCGCCGCTCGTGGTCGCCAGCGTCGAGGCGGTCGAGAATCCATCGTTCGACAAGGGCATGGAAACCGAAATCAAGCGGATTCTGAAGCGTTACCCAGAGGGGGACCACGGCGCCGCGCTGCTTCCGGTTCTATGGCTCTGCCAGGAACGATGGGGTTGGATTTCGCCCGGTGTCATGCGAGCCGTCGGGCAACGCCTCTCTCTCTCTCCGGTATTCGTCGAAAGCGTCACCAGCTTTTACACCATGTACCAGCTCCGCCCCCCGGGAAAGTATCTCCTCCAGGTGTGCACCACCCTTTCGTGTCAACTGTGCGGCACCTCGGGGCTGGTCGAGCATCTCAAGGAGAAGCTCGGCGTCGACTTCGGGGAAACGACGGCCGACGGTCGCTTCACCCTCGTCGACGTCCAGTGTCTGGGCGCGTGCGGTGAGGCGCCGGTGGTTCAGATCAATAACGACTATTACACCGACCTGACTACGAACAGTCTGGACGAAATCCTCGACGGGCTCGACGGATGACGATCGAACCAATTCTTCTCGCTGCGCGGGGGGTCAAGAACTCCAGGACTCTCGCTTCCTATCTCGATCGCGGGGGCTATAGAGCTCTCGCCAAGGCGCTGGCGATGGACCCTTCGGAGGTCATCGACGAGGTCAAGACGTCCGGGGTGCGCGGTCGAGGGGGCGCAGGTTTCCCGGCCGGCGTCAAGTGGAGCTTCGTCCCCAGGGATCTGCCGAAACCCAAGTACATGATCTGCAACGCCGACGAGTCGGAACCCGGAACCTTTAAGGATCGCGAGCTCATCCTCGTCGATCCCCACGAGGTGCTCGAAGGCATTGCGATCGCCTCGTATGCCATCGACGCCCACACGGCGTATATCTACATTCGCGGTGAGTTCGTGCACGAAGCAGAGATTCTCGAGCGTGCGATCAAGGAGGCTCGGCGTAAGCACTACCTCGGCAAGGACATCTTAGGCAGCGGATACGATCTCGAGGTCCATCTCCACCGCGGCGCAGGCGCGTACATCTGCGGGGAAGAGACCGCTCTCATCGAGTCCATCGAAGGCAAACGAGGGTTGCCGCGGCTCAAACCGCCGTTCCCGGCGGTGGTCGGTGTTTTCTCCTGCCCAACGGTCGTCAACAATGTCGAAACCCTGGCCTGCATACCCCACATCATCGAGCGCGGAGGCGCCTGGTTCGCCGCCATCGGCACCGAACGCAGCACCGGCACAAAGCTGTTCTGCGTCTCCGGCCATGTCGAGCGTCCCGGCGTGTACGAAGCCCCGATGGGCACCTCTTTCCGCGAGATCATCGAGGGCTTTTGCGGCGGCATTCGAAACGGCCGCAAGCTCAAGGCATTTATCCCCGGCGGATCATCGGCGCCCATCCTCCCCGCCGACCGTATCGACACCCCCGCCGACTTCGAGTCGGTGGCGGAGGCCGGTTCGATGTTGGGCTCGGGCGGGGTCAT
>CAYPBC010000121.1:0-6336 GCA_964408845.1 uncultured Thermoanaerobaculia bacterium | reverse complement strand
CGCTGGATCGAGGACGGCGCGAAGCCGTAACCGATAGCGAATTAGGAATTAGGAATTGCCATCGACCCCTTTTCCCAGCACGCTTCCCGAAAGGATTCTAGGCACTTCCGCGGCACATTTTTCCACTCGCCCAAGGAGCTTGGGTGTACATGTACTGTGAGGGCTGGGTCGGCATTCCTAATTCCCAATTCCTAATTCCTAATACCTTTCTTGTGTACACTGGCGCCGAAATGATCAGCCGATATTTTCATGTGATGGTACTGGCGGGACTTGAACAATGCAGGTGATTGTCGTGGGCGGCGGTCTGGTGGGTTCGACGTTGGCTGAAAAGCTTGCCAGGGACGGCCACGACGTGGTCCTGGTCGAACAGAACCGCGAGCTCATCACCGACCTCAATGAGCGCCTCGATATTCAAACGATCCACGGCAACGGCGCTACGATTCCGGTGCTGATGCAGGCCGGGATCGAAAACGCCGATCTGCTACTCGCGACGACCAACTCCGACGAGGCGAACATGGTGGTGGCGCTCGTGGGCTCGGTGATCTTCAAGGTGCCGAGGGTGGCGGCGCGGCTGCGCGATCCCGGGCATGAGGAGGGATTCCGGCGGATAGCTCGCGAGCCCGGCGAGGACCGGGTCGCCATCAACCCGGACATGGCGGCGGTGGACAAGATCCTATCCCTGATGCCGGTGCCGGGCGCGGTGGACGTGGTGTCCTTCTTCGACGGCAAGCTGTTGGTGGCGGGATTTCACATCAAGCCCGACAGTGAGTTTGCGGGTCTGCTGCTGTCGCACCTCCGATTGCTCTTCCCGGCGACGCCGGTGCTGGTGGTCGCGATCCGGCGCGACGGCCGCTGGCGGGTGCCTTTCGGCGACGATGAGATCCGGGCCGGCGACCTGGTTTACTTCGCCGTGGATCCGGCCGAGCTCGACAACGTGTTGGTCCTGCTTGGAGTCCGCCGCGGGGCCGAGCGCCGGGTGATGGTCGCGGGCGCGACACGAATCGGCGTCAACCTCTCGCGCCGCCTCGAGGAGGACGGCGTCCCGGTCACCCTCATCGATGAACGGCGGGAGGCGTGCGAAAAGGCGGCCGCCACGCTCGACGACACCCTGGTCATCCACGGCAGCCCGACCGACCGCGAGCTCCTGCGCGAGGAGGGCGCCGAGCGGGTGGAAGGCTTCGTCGCCTGCACCGACGGTCACGAGGAGAACGTGGTGGCCTGTCTCCTTGCCGGCCGCATGGGCGCCGCTCACACCTTCGCCCTGGTCGACAATGCGGCGCTTTCGGGGCTGGTCGGCGATCTCGGCATCGACGCCGTTATCTCGCCGCGGCTGCTGTCGGTGAGCCTCGCGCTGCAGTTCGCCCGCAAGGGCAGGATCAAGGCTGTGGCGGCGCTGCTCGAGGACTCGGTCGAGGTCTTCGAGGTTGAGGCCGCCGAAGGCAGCCGTCTGGTCTGCTCGCCGCTGTCCGAGCTCGGTCTGCCGCGGGGCATGCTGCTGGTGGCGGTACAGCGGGACGACCGGATCTTCATTCCAGGCGGCGGGGACCGCATCGAGCCGGGCGACCAGGTGATCGTCGCGGCGACCAGCGAGACCGCCCCCCGCCTCGACGACTTCATCGGCGCGTGAGGGCCGGCCGGTGAACCGTCGCTTCGTCTTTTACATCCTCGGCTGGCTGCTCCTTCTCGACGCCGCGTTTCTCTGTTTTCCACTGCTGGCGAGCGTAGTCTATCGCGAGACGCCGCTGCCCTATGTCGCTGCGATCGGTCTCGCTGGAGTCGTGGGTTTCGCCCTGGTCAGGTTTCACCCGCCGCAGGACCGGCACATCCGGCCCCGGGACGGGTTCCTGGTGGTCAGCGGGGCGTGGATCGCGGTCTCGTTGGTGGGGGCGATCCCCTATCTCCTGACGGGCGCCCTCGGTCCGGTGGATGCACTCTTCGAATCGGTGTCGGGCTTTACGACCACTGGGTCGACGGTGATCGTCGACACGACGGTGATACCGAATGCGTTGCTCGTGTGGCGTGCCATGAGTCAATGGCTGGGTGGTATGGGGATCATTCTCTTCACCATCGCCATCCTGCCCCTGCTCGGAATCGGCGGCATGCAGCTCTTCAAGGCCGAGGTGCCGGGCCCGGTGGCCGACAAGGTGCGGCCGCGGCTGGCCACCACCGCGCGTACATTGTGGATGGTTTACGTGGGTTTCACGGTGGCAGAGTGGATCGCCCTCCGGCTCGCTGGTCTCTCGGGCTTCGACGCTCTCTGCCACTCTTTCACCACCCTCGCAACCGGCGGGTTTTCGACAAAAAACGCCTCGGTGGGGGAGTTCGGCTCTTCGACGGTCGAGTGGATCATCATTTTCTTCATGCTCCTGGCGGGGATCAACTTCGTCCTCCACTTCCGGCTGCTGACGGGCCGGGCGAAGATGGTGTGGCAGGACAGCGAGCTGCGCTACTTCCTGGGAGTGATTGCGGTGGCGACCGCGATCCTGGTCGTGACGGTGCACGAGCCGGGCGCACGAATCGCGGACAGCTTCCGCCACGCCGCCTTTCAGACGGTCAGCATTCTCACAACCACCGGTTACGTGACGACGGACTTCGAGGGGTGGGCAACGCTGCCGCTGCTGGTGCTCCTGTGCCTGATGGTGCTTGGCGGCATGTCGGGCTCGACCGGCGGCGGGATCAAGAGCCTGCGCGCGTTGCTCGCCGTTCGCTGGCTGCGGACCACGCTCCACCGCCTTATCCACCCGCACGCGGTGCGGCCGGTGAAGTACGGCAGTGCGGTGGTTTCGGAGACGGTGCTGTCGGGGATCTGGGCGTTTCTCACGGCCTACCTCCTGATCGCTCTGGTCGGTACCGCGGTGGTGGCGGCGTACGGTTATGACCTGTTGACCGCGATCTCGGCCGGACTGACCTCGATCGGCAATGTCGGCCCCGGTCTCGGCGAGATCGGCGCCTACGACAACTTCGCTCACTTTCCCGGTGTCGTGAAGATGGTGCTCGCGGCTCTGATGCTCTTCGGCCGCCTCGAGATCTTCACCTTGCTGGCTCTACTCTCGCGAGAGTTTTGGCGCCGGTAGCCGGCTACCCAGGTACAGGGTGCAGGGTACAGGGCACAGAGACGTCTGAACCCTGAACCTTGAACCCTGTGCCCGAGTTGGCACGTGTAGAATGCCGCGGGCTCGCGTCCGGATTTGGAGTTGCTTCGTTTGAAAGAGCACCGCGCGAAGATCGGCATTGTGTTCCTGATCGTCTTCATCGATCTGGTGGGCTTCGGCATCGTCATTCCGATTCTGCCGCTCTATGCCGAGGAGTACGGACCGTCGCCTGTGATCTTCGGCCTCCTGATGGCCTCGTTCTCGATCATGCAGTTCGTTTTTTCTCCCATCCTCGGGCGCCTGTCCGACCGCTTTGGGCGGCGCCCGGTGCTCCTGGTCTCGCTCATCGGTTCGGCGGTCGGCTACGTGCTCTTCGGCATTGCCGGCTCGCTGGGAATGCTGTTTGCATCGCGCATCATCGACGGTATTTCAGGTGGCAATATCTCGACCGCGCAGGCGGTGATCGCCGACATCACCGGTCCCGAGGACCGGGCCAAGGGAATGGGGCTGATCGGCGCCGCCTTCGGTCTCGGCTTCATCCTCGGACCGGCGATCGGGGGCGTGCTGGTAGCCATCGCCCCGTGGCTGCCGGGCGCCGCCGCGGCGACGGCCTCGCTGATCGCGTTTCTTCTCGTCCTCACGCTCCTACCGGAGACCCTCGACCCGGAGGCCCGCCGCGAGGCCCGGCGGCATCCGCTCAACCTGCAGAACCTGGCCGAGGTGCTGTCGCTTCCACTGGTCGGTTTCTGCCTGGTGCTGATCTTCCTCACGATTTTCGCCTTCGCCAACTTCGAGACCACCTTCGCCCAGTACGCCAAGCTGCGCTTCGCTTTTACGACATCGACCATCGCCTGGCTCTTCGCGTACGCGGGGTTGCTCGGCGCCGTCGTCCAGGGTGGGTTGGTCGGGCGGCTGTCGAAGCGTTTCGGCGAGGGCCGTCTGATCGTCGCCGGCACGCTGCTGAGCTTTCTCGCCCTAGGATTCCTGCCGTTGGCGCCAAGCCGCGGTCCTCTGCTCGCCATCCTGGCGGTGCTCGCCTTTGGCCAGGGAATCGCCCACCCGTCGCTGTCCGCCCTGACCTCGAGGCTGGTAAGACCGGACGAGGTCGGCGGGGTGATGGGCGTCTATCAGTCGATCTCGAGCCTTGCCCGGATCGTCGGCCCGTTCTGGGCGGAGGTGGTCTACGGCAAGCTCGGCGCCGCGTGGCCCTTCCGCACCGGTTCGGTCTTCATGCTGCTGGCCTGCGCGGTGGCCGTGGTGATGTTGGCCAGGCTTCGTCGACCGGAGGCGCGTACGGCCTAACCCGCACTCCTAAGAAACTTCCCGCGTTTCGTCGTGATGGATTGAAGAGCCGCGAAGCGGCGGCATATCCATAGCCTGGGGCGTTAGCCCCAGGAACGTGGTGGGGAAAAACCAGCCAGCCGCGAAGCGGCGACAGACATTCGGGTGATGACGGCTGCGGCTCACGCCGCAGCAGCGATCTGCCGCCCTTTCAGGGCTCCGCGGTTTTTGTGACACTCTTCACCTGGGGTTACTGACGGCCTTCGGCCGTCGTGACGCACCGTCGCCAGCGCGTGGCTCATAGCCTCCTCCTGCGGATGAGGCTTGAGCTCACTGCGCTGTCGTCGGCGGGTTGACGCCCCAGGCTATGGATCTATTGCGCCTTCGGCGGATGATCGCACGTCAAATTCCCATAGCGCGCTCCTGAGAATTCTCTGAGTTTTTTTCTGGCGGGTCAATCGGACTCAGCGGCCGTGTCCCTTGGACCCGCCGCCTCCCCGTGAGGAGGATCCCTGCGAACCTTCGGGCACGTTTCCTTGACCGCCCATCGGCTGTTGCGTGGAGCCCATCGACCCGGTCGATGGCGTGTTCATGCCCCGCCCCCGGTCCCAGTCGTCCCTGCTGACACCGTGGGGCCGCGGCGCGACGGCCGCGCGTCCGCGGCGGATTCGGGTCGACTCTCCGGCACGGACGCTCACCGCTTCGCCGACACCCTTGGAATCCCGCACCTCGACCGTTCCCTCGAAAACCACCACCGAGGTGTCACCGTCCTTTTCGACCTCGACCCCGTACTCGGTGCCGCGCACCGCGAGCACTGCCGACGGCGTGGTCACGAGACGCTCGCGGTCGTCATCCTCGGCCGCCGGCTCGAACACGGCGCGCAACCGGCCGCGTTCGAGCTCGAGCAGCACGCCGGGGCGGTCGTGGGCGAGACGGAAGGTGGTTTTCGATTCGACGTGGAAGAGCGCACCCCGCGCAGGCACGGCGAGCTCGGTGCTCGACCGCGATCCGGTGCGAAGGGCGTCACCGGAGTGCGCGCGGTCACCGACGGCGAGCTGGCGTTCTCCGTCCTCGGTCGCGAGCAGGAGCTTGCGCTTGACCGCGATCACGTCGTAGTCGAGGGTCTCCGGCTCTTTGGCGCCGGGAGCGGCTGTGATGGCCGCAAGACCGAGAGCAAGAAGAGTGATCGGCATTTTCATGATGAGTTCTCCTTCGGGTCGAGCGCGATTCCGAGACGTTTGGCCTTCCGGTAGAGCGACTTGCGCTCGATGCCGAGAATCTCCGCGGCGCGCGTGCGGTTGCCTCCGCAGCGCGTCAACACCGCCTCGATGTGGAGCTTTTCAAGCTCTTTCAGACTCAGGTCGCCGCCGATGATCGGCGCGTCCGGCGCCGGGGCCTCGCGGCCGGCGGCGGGCTCGAGGAGCGAACGCACGATCTGCACGTCGTTCAAAGAACCACTGTCGACGAGCGCGCGCTGCACGACGTGCTCGAGCTCGCGTACGTTGCCCGGCCAGGAGTGTGCTTGGAGGATCCCTAAAACGTCGGCGCCGGCGGCGTCGACCTCGGCCAGCCCTAGCTTTTCCTGGTACCGGTGGCGGAAGTGCTCGACGAGCGATGGGATGTCCGAGCGGCGTTCGGCCAGCGGCGGAAGCTCGATCTCGTAGGCCGCGAGCCGGTAGAAAAAGTCCTCGCGGAACCGCCCCGCCTCGACCTCCGCCCGCAGGTCGCGGTTTGTGGCGGCGACCACCCGCGCCGGCACCTGCAGCGTGTGGTCGGCACCCACCGGGCGGACCTCGCCCGACTGCAGGAACCGCAGCAGCTTGACCTGGAGGGTGAGGGGCAGCTCGCCGATCTCGTCGAGGAAGAGCGTACCGTTGCGTGCGGCCTCGACCGCGCCCGCGTGGTCGCGGTCGGCGCCGATGAAGGATCCCTTGCGGCGGCCGAAGAGCTCGCTCTCGAGCAG
>CAYPBC010000120.1:0-6353 GCA_964408845.1 uncultured Thermoanaerobaculia bacterium | reverse complement strand
AACTGCAACCACTTCACGTCCTTCCAGTAGTCGTGCACCGATTCCGGGGCCCCGGGATCGGCGATCTCGACGCTCTTCGACTCGAGGAAGGTGCCGGTCGAACCGTAGTAGATCGCGATCGCCTTGCGGTAATTCACCCGTGCGCGGATCTCGCTGAACTGGGCGGTGGCCGCCGCGTCCTGAATCTCCGACACCTGGAAGTTGGTCGACAGTCCGTTGTTGAACTTGGTCTGCTCGGCCTCGAGGTTACGCTCGGCAAGACGGCGTGAGGCGACCGCCGCGTCGATGGCTGCCGCGCCGTCCTCCAGCGAGCGTACCGCAAAGCGCACCTCGAGTATGATCTGTTGTTTGAGGGCGGCGAGCTCAGCGCCGGTGCGGTCCCGTTCCCAGCGGGTACGGGCGAGCAGCTCCTTTGCCTGGTGGTTTCCGATCGGCACCGAGTACCTCAGTCCGACGGTCCAAGCCGGGAAATCGAAGTTGAACACCTGATCCGCAGCGTCTCCCAGGCCATCACGGATCGTCATCGGTTCCCCGTCGGGACCCTCTATCGTCGAGGTGCCGCTGACGCCGCCGAACGCGTAGCTGCCGGTGAGGTCGAGGCGGGGTAGTGCGCGGTTCTTCGCCACCTTGACGTTCTGTTGCAGCCGCTGCATCTCCAGCTCCTGGCGGAGGATCGCAGGTCGCTTCTCGAGAGCCGTCTCGATGGACGTGTTGAGGTCGGGGAGGAATGGCTCGGTGACATACGATTCGGTGGTCTCGATCCGCACCTGCCATTCGTGGGGTTGGTCGAACCCGAGCAGACCCTTGAGGTTGTCCTCGGCGTTGGCCGCGGCGTTGAGGGCGAGGATGAGCTCCTGGTTGCGGGTCGCGACGGTCGCTTCCGACTGCACAGTGTCGATCGGCGCCGATGTCCCGACCTCGACCCGTTGCCGGGTCTCCTCGAGGAGCCGCTCGGCGAGCGCGAGCGACTGCTTGGTGACACTGATCGCCTGTCTCGTAGCAACGAGCTCCCAGTAGGCCTGCTCGACATCGGCGAGAAGCTGGATCACCTGCACCTCGAAGCCGACCGCCGTTTGGTCGCGGATGTTCTCGGCGATGATGATCTGCGACCTTGTCGCGACAGTCCCGAAGCCGTTGAGCAGCGGTTGGGCGAGGGTCGCGCGGAGTTGGGCATCCCAGCGCGGGTTGAGGAAGAAGAAGGTTGAGTTGGTGTTGCTGCGCCGGGAAAACCACTCGAGGCCGATCTCGGTGCCACTCGGCAACAGCTGGTTGATACCGAGCCCGAAACGCATGTTCTCGCTCTCCGCGACGTTGGCGCCTTCGAGAATCGTCGATGTCGGGAGATCGGTCGAATCGAAGTCGAGGAAGGCATTGAAGTTGGGATCGAAGATGCCGCCGGAGCCGCGTACGTCAGTATTTGCGATGGCGAGATCGTAGCGTCCGACGTGGAGATTGAGGTTGCGGGCCAGAGCGAGCTGATAGGCCCCAGCGAGATCTAGTCTCAGCGTGTCTCCCGGCGTCGCCGGAAGACCTCCGACCTGGGTCGGAAGTGCTGAGACATCGAGAGTTGCTGAGTTGCCGACCGCGGCGGGCAGCACCAACAGAGTTGCAGCGAGTAGCACATTTATTTTCATTTTCACCTTGGATCCTCCTTCGGTCTCCATACGCTCATGTTTTACGCACCGGAATCTGAAAGGTTCGCTTCATCCCATTACCTTGACGACTACCGACAGGGCTCCTTACAAATTCCGGATCTTGCTTTTCATCAAATAGACCTGGAAGGCAAGGCCGGCCTTGGCGGCGAGGCGGCGCAGATCGGCCATCGGCAGCCCCGCGACTCCATCGTCCACGTTGTCACAGTAGAGGAAGCACACCGTCTTCGATCGAACCCTCACCGGCAGGATGACGCAATCCTTCGGGGTGAGGCCGCCGAGTCCGGAGACGATGTCCATGTTGTGCGGCATCTCCGGCAACGGGCCGAGCCAGAACTCGGTCCCCTGGTTCAAACCGACAAAGATCGACGGTTCGGCCAGGGAAATCGAGATGGCACGCACCATTTCGGGGTCCACGCCGTCCCCCTCTCCGCGCCAGCCCATCACAGTGTCGGCCCGCACGACCGCCATCATCCGTCGGCGGAAGAGCGGTGCGCAGAAACCGAGAACGGCATCGCCGATATCCTCTCGCATCTCGGCGTTCTGGAGGGCGAGGGCGGTGGCGGCCAACCGTTCCTCCGGGCTGAGATCGGCAGCAGGCGGTTCCACTGGGCCCACTGGTTGGGGTGCGGGCGTGGCGACCGCGATCTCTTCATTCTTCTGACGCATGGAGGGGAAGAGATGGAGGTCCGCGTCGCTGATTTCCAGAGGTTCGCGGTACGTTTCGTGCCTCCTGGGTCGGTCGCCGGGCTGCCGGCGCTTCGTCGGGGGCGTTCCCTCCTTCGACACCGGCGCCGGCTGGGTTGGTGGTGAGGTGGCGTTCAACGCACGATCCGACGTCTGGGGTTTTGCGTCGGCGCGGCTGATCAGAGATTGGTACTGAATCGAAAGCGGCACTCCATACAGCCGGTGGAGAGCTTCGACCAGCCGAACCTCGAGCGTGACGTAGCTGGCAATCAAACAACCGGTAATCAAGCCCAGCTCATCCTCAACCAGGAGATCCCCCGGGTCGAGGGCAGCTACCGACAGCGTCTTGCCTTCGAGGTGGAATGGCACGATCCGAAGCCGTGTCGCGATTCGCGGCGAAACCATACGGGCCACCGACGCGCCAGCCATGAAGAGCTTATTAGCTGATACGGTTCGTGTGTTGTGAAATCGCCCGAGGGCCTCGAGCAGCGTTGACTCATGGATCAGACCGAGGTCGAGCAGGACAGAGTCGAAGCGAGCTTCGGTCGCCTGATATACCACCATCGCCCGCCGCAGCCCGTCTTCGGATAGCAGCCCCTCCGTTACCAGCCATTCACCGAACGCCCTGTCTTTCATGCCCCTCCGGCTTTCAGGTTGCCCAGAGGATAACAAATACCGTGGCAGCTCTGGTTTTGGGCGGGGCTTCCACAGCCAGAGTCGCTGTCGGGATCGCTATTGGTTTCGCTATCGAACACTCGAGCCACGATGGTCACGGTCGATAGCGAATGCGATTCCGATAGCGATAGCGATCGGGTACCTCGCGCATACTCGTGAGCGCAAGATCACAACGTAGAGATCGGATCGACATCAATGACCCGCCGAACTCCTTTCGGCACCGTCTGCGCCTCTATCCTCTCCACCAGCTCGCGCAGCAGCTCCCGGTTGGCCGCCGACAGCAGGAGCTGCCAGCGCCAGTGATTGCGGATCCGCTCCAACGGCGCGGGTGCGGGTCCGCGAAGGCGGACCCTCTCCGGAACCGGCGTCATGGCCCGCGCGGCCGCTTCCGCCGCATCCCTGGCCAGGCGCTCGCTGGTGGCCTCGAACCGGACCAGGGTGAGACGAGTCACCGGGGGGTAGGAGAAGCTGCGCCGGAAGACGAGCTCTTCGGAGAGAAAGGTCGTCACATCATGGTTGCAGGCGAGGCGGACCGCGGGGTGTTCCGGATAGTAGGTCTGAATCACGACCCGTCCGGGCCGTTCGCCGCGGCCCGCGCGGCCGGCGACCTGAGTCAAAAGTTGGAATGTGCGCTCGCTGGCGCGGAAATCCGGCAGGCCGAGCATAGCGTCCGCCGAGATCACGCCGGTCAGGGTGACATTTGGAAAGTGGTGCCCCTTGGCCACCATCTGGGTGCCGATGAGAACCTGGACGGCGCCGGCCGCGAACGCCCCCAACGTGTCCTGGAGGCCGGAGCGCCGGCGCACGGTATCGCGGTCGAGAATCGCCGACGAAACCTCGGGCAGAATGTTCCGGAGGTGGTGGGCGACTTTTTCGGTGCCGGCACCGACCGCGTCGAGGAGATCGCCGCCGCAAGCCGGGCATCTCGACGGCGCCCGCTCACGGTGGCCGCAGTAGTGGCATCGGAGATCACCCGACCGTAGGTGGACGACAAGCGACACCGAGCATGCCGGACACTCGACGCGATGGCCGCAGTCGCGGCACAGGTAGATCGGCGCCCATCCCCGGCGCTGCATGAGCAGGATCGCCTGCTCGCGCCGTCCTACGGTCTCGGTGAGCAGCTCACGCAACCGGCGGGAAAACAGGGTGCGTCCCTGTTCTCCGGGTTCGGGCGGTTCCCCGCGTAGATCGACGATCTCGACCGAAGGCAGCTCGCCACCGGCCACGCGACGGGTCAGCTGCAACCGCTCGGCGAGACCCCTCTCGACCAGGGCGGATGCTTCCACCGATGGGGTCGCCGAGCACAGAAGGACCGGGATCTCGAGGTGGCGGGCGGCCACCAGGGCGAGGTCGCGGGCGTTGTAGCGCGGCGCCTCCTGCTGCTTATAGGCCGTGTCGTGCTCCTCATCGACAACGATCAGCCCGAGGTTCTCGAACGGCGCGAAGAGGGCGGAACGGGGACCGACAACGACTCGCGCCTCCCCGGCTCGGATCCTCTTCCATTCGCGCCACCGCTCGCCGTCCGAGAGTGCCGAGTGGAGAACCGCCGCCTGCGATCCGAAGCGATGCTCGACTGCGCCCGAGGCCGCCGGGGTGAGGCCGATCTCTGGAACCAGGACGAGACCGCTGCCGCCTCCAGCCAACACCTTCTCGAGACAGCGCAGGTAGACCTCGGTTTTCCCCGATCCGGTAATGCCCTGGAGGAGGATCGGGGCGTAGCGCCTCTCGGAAATCGAGCCCTCGACCGATTCGACCACCAGCCGTTGCTCGTCGGTGAGAGTGAGCCGCTCGGCGGCCGGCTTGAGAACCCAGCGCGGACGGCGCGGCGCCGGCTGATGAAATTGGAGCAGGAGGCCGGCTTTATCCATGGCGCGCAGGGTCGCTGGTGAGCACCCGACCTCTGCGCAAACCTCGGCGGCGAGCGCCGGCCGGCCCTGTTCGGCAAGCCACTCCAGCACCTGTCGCCGGCGGGGAGCCCGCTTGCAAAGCTCGAGGAGCTCCTCGAGTGGTTTTTCGGGCAGCCGTACCGCAGCGACCTCCGCTTCCGGCGCCCGATCGCGGCGCCGGCGGCTGACGGTGGCCAGCCGGGCCTCCACCAGTGCGTCGAGGGGGCCTCGTCCACGAGCGCCGGCCCGTGCGAGAAGGGTTGGGACCCGGAGCCTGGTTGCCGCCTGGAGCGCGGCGAGGACGGCGCCCTGTTTTGACGAAAGTGCGGCGGGGTCGGCGCCCGCGCCGGCTGTGGTCAGACGGGCGATCTCGCCGTCTGATCGCAGGAGGCCTGCGGGGAGGATGGTCGCCAACGTGTCGCCGAGCGGGCATCGGTAGTAGGTGGAGATGAAGTCGGCGAGAAAGAAAAGATGTGGTGGCAGCAGGGGCTCGGGGTCGAGGATCTCGGTCAGGGGGCGCACCGACGCGGGCGCGAGATCGGTCGTGTCGGTGATTTCGACCAGCACGCCGGTGGCGGTACGCTGGCGAAGCGGGACCCGGACCCGCACCCCGGGCACGGCGAAAGCCTCGAGGTTCTCGGGAATGGCGTAGGTCAACGCCTCGGGAGCGCTCTTCGGAATGGCGACCTTGGCATACACCGGGACATGGTACCGCGGCGCACGAATTAGGAATTAGGAATGCCCATCCATCGTAAGGTGCGGTGGAGGTGCCACTTTTGACATTGTTTGAGCCTCGAATCCTCAAGTTGGCAAGATGTTTCGGGCGAACAATGTCAAGGGTGGCTCCTCTCGGGAAGAATGTGTGTAGACGGTGGTAGGGTATGCCGAATGGGTACGCGAAGAATCCACGGCGATATCGAGGGCGAGCGAGCGGGCGCCCAGCAGGAGGTCTTCGAATTGGTGCGGGCGATCCCGCGGGGCCGTGCGATGAACTACGGTCAGATCTCCACGGTGATCGCCGGTCGCTTGTCGCCGCGCGCAGTTGGCTGGATGATGCACCGTTGTCCGGAGGAAATCCCGTGGCAGCGGGTGGTCAATGCCTCGGGCGGCTGCTCGACCGATCGGCTGCCCGATTTCCCCAAGGGGTTGCAGCGCTCGCTCCTCGAGGCGGAGGGGGTGGAGTTTCGAGCCAACGGGACCCTGGATCTCGAGGTCTACCGTTGGTGGCCGGAGCAAAAGCTGAGCGGCTGACGCCCGGCTGACCGCCCCGGTGATGGTTCGAATGAGCCGCGTAGCGGCGGCAGATCCATAGCCTGGGGCGTCAGCCCCAGGAACGCGGCACGGAAATAATCCTCAAGCCGCGAAGCGGCGACAGACGATGGGAAGATGGTGGCTGTTGCTGACGCCGCAGCCGCGATCTGTCGCCCCCTTTCGGGGGCTTCTCGGTTTTGTG
>CAYPBC010000119.1:0-6412 GCA_964408845.1 uncultured Thermoanaerobaculia bacterium | reverse complement strand
ATATCGTGGCCGGCGCCCACCAGGTTGCGCGCCGCCTGAAGCCCGGTCACCATCGAATGGTCCTGGTTGTTGTAGCGGTGCTGGCCGTTGCGCCCGATGAGCTGCAGGTTGCCGAGCCCGTCGAGATAGGCGCGGATGACCGCCAGTGCCTCGGCGTAGGCGGCGTCGTAGACCGGATAGGCCTTACGGGCGCGGACCACGGCGTGATCGATCACCTCGTCGGCGCGGATCAGGCCGAGCTCCTCGATCTCCCGCACGGCCAGGTCCCGCAGCTCGGCGTCCGGGCTCTGCCACAGCTCGTCGCCCTCCTGCACGAAGTACTCGAGCCCGAGCGAGGTCGTACCCTGGTCGGGCACCATCTCCGGGCTCCAGTTTTTGAAGTTCTGCACCCGGCCGACCTGCACCTCGGGCGCGTGCACGTAGATCCAGTTATCCGGGAAGACCTGCTCTCGGTCGACGATCAGCACCACCGTCAGAAAGTCGCGGTAGCGCAGCCGGGCCGCGGCCTCGAGCACCTCGGCCGGCGGAGGCGGATCAAGGGCGGCCACCAGATCTCGGACCGGCATACTGGAGATGAAGTCTGTCCCCTCCAGCTCCTCCCCGCCGTCACTGCTGCCAACCACCACGCTTGCCACACGGCCATCCCGGTGGCGGATGCGCCTGACCTCGGCGCCGGTCACGGTCTCGATACCGAGCTCCGACAGCCGGTCACGACAGGCCTCCCACATCATCCCCGGACCCATCCGGGGATACGAGAAGCGATCGATCAGGGTGGTGATGACCTGGCCGGCGGAGCGCCCGCCTACCAGCGCCGAACGCAGCGCCGCCAGCAGATCGAGGTTCTTAATGCGCTGGGAGGCCCACTCGGCGCTGATCTCCGTACACGGCAGGCCCCACACCTTCTCGGTGTAGCTCTTGAAGAAGATCCCGTACAACCGGCGGCCAAAGCGGCGCACCACCCAGTCCTCGAAGTTCCTCTCCTCACGCGGCGGCGCGAGCCGCGCGCGGAGATAGCTGAGTACGATCCGTCCCGTCTCGACCGGCCCGAGCTTGATCAGCGCGTCCATCGGACGCAGGGGATAATCGAAGAACATTCCCCGGTAGTAGATACGCGACATCCGCGGACGCTCGAGGAAATCGTCGCCCAGCCACTCGCGCCACAGCGCACGCACCTCTGGGACCTTGGTAAAGAACCGATGGCCGCCGATGTCGAACCGGTAGCCGTCGTGACAGACGGTGCGCGACAGGCCGCCGACGGCGGCGCTCTTCTCGAGGACAATCGCCGTCCGCCCGAGCCGCCCGAGCTCCCAGGCGGCCGTCAGACCCGCCGGTCCTGCGCCGATGATTATGGTTCGATCGGTGGTCACCGAAACGAGGCTCCCCTCCACGAGGCGAAACTGTTGTACAACCAGGCGACCGTCGCACCGACCAGGGCGCCGACCAGACCGCCTTCGAACAGACCGAGCACGGCCCCGCCCCAGGTCACGCTGTAGCCGGGCAGGTAGTTGGCCAGCAGGCCGAGGTGGGGACCCACTCGATCGCCTCCCCGCAGCACCAGCCAGATGGTGGCCACGAAGAGCCCGACCCCGCCGGCCATGCCAAAGGTCACCGCCATGATCCCGGCGCGAAGCCGGGCGACCGCCCGCCTGAGGGTACGCTGCTCACCGGTCGTCAACCGCCACCGTTCGCCTTCATCCACCCCTGCCTCCGATCGTTGACGGTCATCATATCGGAGCTGCTCGACCACGGTCGAATTCTTGAAACCGTTCAACTCGTCGAGTTGGCATCCGGCATCCGGTATCTGGCATCCGGGCACCGGCAGATGAACCTCCAGCCATGGATCCCGTATCCTCAGGTGCTGGTGATACGTTCGATTTCTCTGAAGGAGGATCCGATTCCAATGCGCTCGAAACTCGCCCTGATCGTTCTGTGCCTGTGTCTGGCCGCCGCAACCGCATTTGCCGAGGTGGATGCGCGGATGCTGCGCTACCCGGATGTGTCCGATACCCACATCGCGTTTGTCTATGCCGGTGACATCTGGCTGGTGGCCAAGGGTGGAGGCACCGCCCACCGCTTGAGTTCGCCTCCCGGCGAGGAGCTCTTCCCGCGGTTCTCACCCGACGGGACACAGCTCGCCTTCAGCGCCAACTATGACGGCAACATCGATGTCTATGTTATTCCAACGATGGGCGGTGAACCGGTGCGCGTGACGTACCACCCGGACGCCGATCGGCTCTCCGACTGGACACCGGATGGCAACCAGCTGCTCTTTGCCTCGGGTCGAGCAAACGGCGTGGGTAGATTGAGCCAGTTCTACCTGGCACCCTCCGAGGGTGGATTCCCGGAGATCCTCCCAGTTCCCTACGGTGATGTCGGCACCCTTTCCCCGACCGGGAAGACCATCGCCTACACCACCCGCGACCGCGGCTTCCGCACATGGAAGCGCTACCGTGGCGGCACCGCACCGGACATTTGGCTCTTCAACCTGGAAACCCTCGAGGCCCGCAACCTCACCGACAGCGCCGCCAACGAGAGCCGGCCGATGTGGCACGGTGACACTCTTTACTTTCTCTCCGACCGCGGCCCCGCCCTGCGCTCCAACATCTGGGCCCTCGACACGACCACCGGAGAGATGCGTCAGGTCACGAACTTCACCGAATTTGACATTACCTTCCCCGCCATCGGCCCGTCCGATATGGTCTTCCAGGCCGGCGGCCGGCTCTACCTGATGGGGCTCGACGACGAGCAGTACGCCGAGGTCGAGGTGGAGATCGTCACCGACCTCGCGAGTCTGCGGCCGCGACGGATCAACGCCGCCGACCTCATCCGGAATGCCAACATATCGCCCAGCGGCAAGAGGGCCGTCCTCCAGGCCCGCGGTGACCTCTTTACCGTGCCCGCCAAACACGGTGTCGTTCAAAACCTGAGCCGCACCTCGGGCGCCGCCGAACATTTTCCAGCCTGGTCGCCCGATGGCAAGAGCATCGCCTACTGGAGCGATGCCAGCGGCGAGTACGAGCTGACGCTGATCCCTTCGGGCGGCGGCGTGCCGAAGACCCTCACCAGTCTCGGCCCCGGATTTCGTTACCAGCTCATTTGGTCGCCCGACAGCACCAAGATCGCCTTCATCGACCACACCCAGAGAATCTGGGTCTACGATCTCGAAACCGAGGGTTTCTCCGAGGTCGACAAGGGCCTCTGGCGATTGCACCCGAACCTCCAGGGCTTTGACCTCAGCTGGTCGGCGGACAGCCGCTGGGTTGTTTACGCCCGCGGTCTGGAGACCACGAACAGCGCTATCTTCCTCTTCGACATCCACAGCGACACCCGCCACCAGGTCACCTCGGGTTATTACAACGACTCGGATCCGGTCTTCGACCCCGACGGGAAGTACCTCTACTACCTCTCCAACCGCACGCTGGAGCCGATCTACTCGGACATGGATGAAACCTGGGTCTACCCCAACACCACCAACATCGTCGCGGTGCCGTTGCGCAGCGACGTCGCGTCGCCGCTGGCGCCGCGCAACGACGAGGAGGAGGTGAAGGAGGAGAACGCCGATGACGCAGATACGGAGGAGAGCGAGAAGAAGAAGGACGGTAAGAAGAAGGGTAAGAAAGCCGAAGATGAAGAAGACGCCAGCGAGAAGGAGGAGAAGCCCGAGCCGGTGAAGATCGATCTCGAAGGCTTCGAGAACCGCGTCGTGGTGCTGCCGCCCGAGGCCGGCAACTTCGGCACCGTGGCTGCGGTCTCCGGCAAGGTCATCTTCCACCGCATGCCTCGCTCGGGCTCCTCGGACGAGGACCGGCCGATCGCCTATTACGACCTCGAAGAGCGCGAAGAGGAGACCATCCTCGACAACGCAACCGGGTTCGTTGTCTCGGCGAACGGCGAGAAGATGCTGATCCGCTCGAAGGACACCTTCGCCATCATCGACATCAAGCCCGGCCAGAAGATCGGCGGCAAGGGCAACTCAAACAACACGCTCGATACCTCGAAGCTCGAAATGACCCTCGATCCACGGGCCGAGTGGAACCAGCTCTTCACCGAGGTCTGGCGCACCTACCGCGACTACTTCTACGATGCCAACCTGCACGGGCTCGACTGGGATGGTCTCCGCGAGCATTACGGCGCCCTCCTCGACGACGCCGTCACCCGTTGGGACGTCAACTTCATCATCGGCGAACTCATCGGTGAGGTGAACGCCTCCCACACCTATGTCGGCGGTGGCGACACCGAAAACGCGCCTCGACGGCCCGTCGGTCTTCTCGGCGTCGACTGGTCTTTGGAAAACGGCGCCTACAGGATCGCCCGGATTGTCCGCGGCGCACCGTGGGACGCCGCCGAGGTGCGGTCGCCGCTGGCGGCGCCTGGCGTTGACATCTCCGAGGGTGACTATGTCCTTGCCGTCAACGGGGTCCCCGTTGACACCACCAGGGACCCATACGCCGCGTTCCAGGGTCTTGCCGGTCAGACGGTTGCGCTGACCGTGAGCTCGAATCCGAACATGGACGGTTCACGCGAGGTGCTGGTGGAGACCATGACCAGCGAGGCGCGGCTCCGTCACCGCGAGTGGATCGAGCACAACCGGCAGTGGGTGCTCGAGGCGTCGGACGGCAAGATCGGCTACGTCTATGTGCCCAACACCTCGGTCTCCGGCCAGACCGAGTTCGTCCGCCAGCTCAACAGCCAGTACCAGCTGCCGGGCTTGATCATCGACGAGCGCTTCAACGCCGGTGGCCAGCTGCCCGACCGCTTCATCGAGAAGGTCAACCGGCCCATGGTGACCAGGATCTACTTCCGCCACGGCGCCACTCGCACCCACCCCACCATCAGCCACTACGGCGCCAAGGCGATGCTCATCAACGGCTGGGCCGGCTCCGGCGGCGACGCCTTCCCGTTCTTCTTCAAGGAGATGAAGGTCGGCCCGCTGGTCGGCGAGCGCACCTGGGGCGGGCTCATCGGTCCCGCGGTCGGCCACCAGCTCATCGACGGCGGCCGCTACACCGCCCCGCCCGGACGCCTCTACGGACCCGATGGCGTGTGGTTCCCCGAGGGCCACGGCGTCGACCCCGATATCCCGGTGGTGGACGATCCGAGCCAGCTCGCGAAGGGCATCGATCCGCAGCTCGAGGCAGCCGTCAACGCGGTCCTCGATGAGCTCCAGACAAACCCGCCGGTCTTCGCCGATCCGCCGGAGTTTGAGATTCGGTAATCCGCAGTTCTCAGGTTTCAGGTAGCAGGTTCCAGGTCCCATGCAACCTGTGACCTGTGACCTGTGACCTGTAACCTGCGATCTGAATGTGGGCGGGTCTGATTACTCCAATGAAACTCCTGTGTTCCATTATGACGGTTCGAACCAGCCGCGAAGCGGCGACAGATTCATAGCCTGGGGCGTGAGCCCCAGGACAGGGAACGCTCAACCCCGTGAGCCCTGGAGGGGCGACACACTGGGGTCGCGGCGTGAGCCGCGACCATCGGCACTGGATTGTCTGTCGCCGCTTCGCGGCTTCTTCGATTTTTCAACCGTCAATCCTGGGGCTCACGCCCCAGGCTACGAATCTGTCGCTCCTTCGGAGCTCTCGTCGCTCCGCCCTTGTAGAGGCCATTAATCGTCCACGACCGCCAGAATATCAGGGAGCGGGAATGGCTGATACGGTGTCTCAGGTTATCAACTGTGCACAGGGAGGATGCGTGAAGAATAGCCCAGCAGACAACCCGTTCAATATTGTCGGGACCCCGGACCGCCCGGAGGGTCGTGGAATCCCGATGACCGAGGCCGAATCCCTGGTAGATCCCGCGGAGAGAGTTCGCTCGATGGTGGGCTCCGCCGACGTTTTTCTTTTGATCAAGGGAACGCCGCAGCGCCCGCAGTGCGGTTTTTCGGCCAACACCGTCGCCGTGATGGATGCGCTCGATGTTCCATACCGCACGTTTGACGTGCTCGCGGACGAAGCGATCCGCGACGCGGCGAAGCGGTTTGCTGGCTGGCCGACCTTTCCTCAGATCTACGTGCGCGGCGAGTTCATTGGCGGCAACGACATCGTGACCGAGATGTATGCCGAAGGCGAGCTGCACGAGCTGATCCAAGGAATTGCGTCATGAACGGCGGTGCCTCGGCCCCGGTGGCCTCACTGGTCACGGTCTCTGAAAGGGCCCGCCAGGAGATCCGCTCGATCGTCGAGCGTGAGCCGAGAGAGGGCGACGTGGGGCTGCGCCTCGGCGTGACCGGCGGAGGTTGCTCGGGCCTTTCCTACGCCATGGATTTTTGCCAACGTCGCGAGGACGACACGGTCCTCGAGTTCGAAGGCTTCACAATCCTCCTCGACCCCAAGTCCACTATCTATCTCAAGGGGATCGCGCACGATTTCAACGACGGGTTGATGGGCAAGGGATTTGTCTTCTCCAACCC
>CAYPBC010000118.1:0-6417 GCA_964408845.1 uncultured Thermoanaerobaculia bacterium | reverse complement strand
GGTCGTTCTCGTGGTGCTTCTGGCGGCCGCATGCGCCGCCCTCGCCGGTGAGCCGCCGGCGCTGGAGGTATTTGCCCCGGAAGCTGCGGTGAGCGTCGGTGATCGGGTGCCCGTGCGGGTGATGGCGCGGGGCGGCGAAGATCTGATGTGGGGTGAGCTCGAGGTCGGAGAAGACGCCGACAGATCCTGGGAGGTGGTTGGCGGCCCACATGAGTTGGCCGGAGCCCGGCCGCCGGTGTGGGACCTCCTGTTGGCGCCTATGGAGGTTGGAGAGATCACTCTGCCGGCATTCAGAGTCGTGGTCCGCGACGCCGGTGGCGAGAGGCACGAGGTTGTTGCGGCTGACCGGCCTTCGGTGAGGGTGGTGTCGGTTCTGCCGCCCGATGAGGATGTGCAACCGGCGGCGCTCCGCGATCCTCTCGGCGTGAGCGGATTCCCGTGGGAGTGGGTGCTGCCGGCGGCGGCCCCGGCGCTCGCTCTGGCGCTTGCTCTCACCTGGTGGGGACGGCGGCGGAGACGTCTTGTCGAGGGGCCGTTGGCACCACCGCCGGCCCCCTTCGACGAGCTCGATTCGGTCCTCGTCGAGCTCGAACGGAGGGTCGGCCGGGAGCCGGCGGAGGGGGTGTGCGATCGTTTGGCGGTCGGGTTGCGCCACTATCTCGAACGCCGGTGCGGCGAACCCGCTGAGGAGATGACATCGTTCGAGCTCCGCCTGTTGACCCGCAGGCTCGGGTGGCCGGAATCGATCCAACGAGGCATCCAACACGTGATGGGTACGGCGGATCGCGTCCGCTTCGGCCGATTTCCGACCGACGAACACGAGCTTCTGCGCGCCATCGCCACCGCCCGCGACACCGCCGCCGCGCTCGAGGAGCACCTGCAGCCGGACCATGAGGAGGGTGCGATCGAGGAGGCGGCCGGATGATCCAGCTGGCGGCGCCTTTTTGGCTCTCGCTGATCGGGGTCGGCGTCGTAGCGGCGACGGTGTGGACCCTCCGCCGGCGCTGGCTCCGCTATCCGTTCCCACTCGAAGCGCGTGTCGATTCGAAGAGGTCGCGCCGCCTCGGCTGGACCGCGATTGCCGGTGTGCTGGCGGCTTCGACTTTCGCGCCTCTCGCGGTAGCCCTGGCGCGACCGCAGGAGGTTCTGTCGCGGCTTCTCGAGCATGCCGAGGGGGTGGACATGGTGGTTGCCCTCGACGTCTCCGGGTCGATGGCGGCGCTGGATTTCCAGCCCTCCGACCGGCTCGGAGTGGCGAAGGAGACGATCGGACGTTTCCTCGACCGTCGGCCCCATGATCGCATCGGGTTGGTGGTCTTTGCCGGGGCGGCGGTGACGATCTGTCCCATCACCCTTGACCACGACGTCGCCCATCATCTCCTCGACCAGGTCAAGCTGCGAGTGCTTCCCGACGGCACCGCCATTGGGCTCGGGCTGGGAACCGCAGTCAACCGCCTCCGGACCTCGTCGTCTCAGTCCAAGGTCATCGTCCTCGTGACCGACGGGTCCAACAATGCAGGCCAGCTCGACCCGAAGACCGCGGCCGAGCTCGCCCGTGACGAAGGCATCACGGTTCACACCGTGCTCGTTGGACGAGGCGGCAGGGTGCCGATACGGGTGTGGATGCGAGACCCGCGGACCGGCCGCGAGACGTCGCAGATTCGAAATGTGGAGGTCGACGTCAACCCCGAGCTGCTGGCCGAGATCGCGCGCAGCACTGGAGGCACGTCGTTCAGGGCCCGCGATTCCGAGGCGCTCGAGGAGGTATTCGCCGAGATCGACACAATGGAGCGGACCGTTTTCACGTCGACCCGACTGGTGCGTTACCGGGAGCGGTTCGAACCGTGGGCTCTGGCAGCCCTCGTTCTGTTGGTAGCGGGGGTGGTTCTCGAAGGTGTGGCCGGGAGGATGCCGTGGTGAGCTTTGCTGAGCCGACTCGGCTGGCGCTGTTGGCGGCGCCGGCGGCAGCGGCGCTTCTCGCCTACCTCCGTCATCGTCGTCGTCTCGATCAGCAGCGGCGCCTTGCCTCGCCGGGGGTCTGGCGGCGTCTGTTGGGCGGGGTGCCGTCAACCGGATGGTTTCGACTCCTGGCCTGGTGCGGCGCGGCTGCGCTGATGGCGCTTGCGGTTGCCAGACCGCAATGGGGCGAGCTGCCGGCCGAAGAGACGATCCGCACCCGCGATCTGGTGGTGGCGCTGGATGTTTCCGACTCCATGCTGTGTGCGGATCTTCGCCCCTCGCGGCTCGGACGCAGCATCGAGACCCTGATCCGTCTGCTTCCGGAGCTCGAAGGCAACCGGGTGGCGGTGGTTGTCTTTGCCGGAGAGGCGTATGCGTTGGTGCCGCTGACTACCGATCTCAGCGCGGTCGCGGTCTTTCTCGGGGGAGTGCAATCGGGCATGGTGGCTCTTCCGGGATCCAATCTGGAGCGGGCTGTTGATTCGTCTCTCGAGCTCCTGCCCGAGGAAGGGGAGGGAAGAGTCCTGCTGCTCTTCACCGACGGCGAGAACCTGCAGGGAGACGTCGCTGACGCGACCGCCGCTCTGCGCGAGGGAATGGTTGGGGTGCTCGGCGTTGTCGCCGGGACCGAGCAGGGCGGCCCCATTCCAGAGATCGATGAAAAGGGCGGCGTGCACTACAAACGTGGCGCCGACGGACAACCGGTCGTGACCCGGGCCCACCCGGACGTGGTGCAGAAGATCGCCGACGCCGTAGACGGCGAGGTCGTGTCGCTGGGTGATCCCGATGTGGTGGGCGAGATCGCTGCCGCGGTCGAGCTGTTGCGGACCCGCGAGGTCGAGACCACCCGCTCGGTACGCCGCATCGAGCGCTTCCCTCTCTTCTTGGCCGCTGCGGCGGTTCTCCTGGTGGTGGGTTTTGCTGTGTCGCCGTGGCGGCGGGCGGCAACTGCGGTTCTGATTTTCGGACTGGCGGCCTCCACGTCCCTCGCCCAACAGGGCGTCTCACCCGCCGGCTCAGCGCCATCCGTCCGCGGGCCACCAGCGACCACTGCGTCTCCTGAGGATGCCCTGCCTCAGGCCTCGTGGTGGCAGCGGCTGATCCCTGGCGGCAGCCGCCGGCTCGCTCGTTCAGGCGTTGGCCGCTGGCGGGCCGCGGATGTCGAGGGCGCCGTGACGGCCTTCGCCGGTGCGAAGGAGCTCGATCCCGAGCGACCGGCACGCCTCTACGATCTCGGCACCGCCCTCGCGGCGTCGGGCAATCTCGAGACCGCAGCCCCGTTGCTCGAGGCGGCGGATGAGGGAGGAGTACGAGGCGCCGCATATAACTCGGGCACCGCGGCCCTCGAGGGCATGCAGGCCGAGGCCGCCCTGAAATCGCTGCGACGCGCGATGCTTGAAGATCCCAATGATGTCGATGCCAAACACAACTACGAGCTGGCGCTGAGAATGCGGGAGAAACAGCAACAGCAACAACAGCAGCAACAGGATCAAGAACAGGACCAGGACCAGGAAAACGATCAGGAAAACCAGGAGCAGCAGCCGAAAGACGACCAGGGTGAATCGACCCCGACTCCGAGTTCGTCTGCAAATCAGGGCGCGGCGCCGACTCCGACCCCGGACCCCAACCAGCCGCTGTATGCCGCGCTCGAACGAGCCGAGGCCGACGCGCGAGATGCCATGCGATCGCCGACGCCGCGGGCCGGCAAGGTGGAGAAGGATTGGTGAGACCGCGATTTTCCCGTGTCGTGCTGGTCGTCGCTGCGGCTGTAGCAGCGGTCTCCGCCTCCGCCGCGGAGCCGAGCCTCGAGGTTCAGCTCGATCCCAGGGTCTTCGGAATTGAGGATGCCGTGAGGTTCGAGGTGCGGATTTTCGAGCCGACGGGAACGCCGGTTGTGGATCTGGGCGAGCTCGAAAACCTCGAAGTGGTGTCGGGTCCATCGACCAAGACCGAGTTCTCATGGATCAACGGCGTGGCGACCCGCGCCGTCAGCTATACCTACGTGCTGCAGGCAGTGGAAGTGGGGGCGGCTTTGGTGGGACCGGTGAGCGTGAAGATAGGCGACACCGAGCTGCTCGCCGAGCCGGTGAGCGCAAAGGTTGTTCCCGGAAGCGTGGTTCGGCGGCGTTCCGGCCGTCGCCGATCGGTGTTTCCGGCCGATCCTTTCGAGGACATCTTCCTGCGCCGGCAGCCGGCCCGGTCGGCTCAGGTGGCCCTGCGTCACCAGGTCAGCGCGCGGCAGGTGGTGCTCGGTCAAACGGTTGTCGCCACCATCGTGCTCGACACGACTGCGGGTGGCATTGACGGTTTCGAATGGGTGACCGCGCCGTCTTATCCGGGGTGGTGGGCGCAACGCGTCGAGCCGCCGGAGCGGATAGTGGGTGAGGTGGTCGAGGTGGACGGCGTTCAGTACAAACGTTTTGTCGTCGGGCGTCGCGTGCTCGTGCCCCTCAAGACCGGCCGGCTTGTGCTGCCGGCCGTCGATGCGAGGATCGGCTTCCGCACGGCGGGCGTTTTTGCACCGCAGCAGGTCGTGGAGCGGGGAACCCAGGAGATCACGGTCGAGGTGAGCCCACGGCCGCGAGCCCCTGAAGGGTATTCCGGGGCGGTGGGCAATCTGCAATACAGCGCGACGATCGAACCCACAACGATCGACTTCGGGGAGTCCGCCGTGCTCTCCATCGAGCTGGCCGGCGCCGGCAACCTGCCCCTGGTGGAGGCCCCGGCGCTGTGGCCGAGCTGCTCCGGTTGCGAGAGCTACCCTCCGGAGGAGGATAGCGCGGTGATCGTCGATGACACCGGCATTCATGGCGCTCGCACCTGGCGCACGACTCTGGTGCCGCGTGAATGGGGCGAGATCGAGCTCGAACCGGTGACGCTGGCCGCCTATGACCCGTCGGTGGGGCACTACCGGCAACAGACCATGGGACCTCTGCGGCTGATTGTGAACCCGCCGCCGCCGACCCCGGCGCCGTCTCCGGCCGACCAAACCGCATCCGAATCCGGTGCCCCGGTGGGCGAGGGATCCTCTCCCGCAGCGACGGTCGATGGCGCCGCTTTTCCCTGGGTGTGGATCCTCGGTGCGCTTGTGCTGGGTCTGCTGGTGGGAGGCGTCGCACCGTTGATTGTCGCCCGCCGTCGGAAGACAGCTTTGCCCTCGCGACGGATTGGCGAGAGCCCGGCCGAGCGTGCCCGGGAGCTGCAGGTTGTGCTCGAGCGCTGGTGGCTCGATGCGCGGAAGCGGCCGAAGGGGAAGGTGCTCGAGGGGGAGATACAGGATCTGCGGCGCGAACTCGAGGAGGTGCGTTTTGCGCCCGGTCGCGCCGACCACACGGAAACCGTGGTCGATCTCGAGGAGCGTATGCAAGGGCTAATGCGTCGTGCGTGATACGATTTTAGTATGTCTCAACCTGAGGTCTTCAGTCTGCCTCTCAGCGATCTCGAGCCGTTCCTTGATCGCAAGAGATACTCGGCCTTCGCCGTGTCACAGCTCCAGCTGTCATCCCTGCTGTCGGAGATTCTGAGGAAGGCCAACGATTTCGTGCCCTCGGAAGCCGGTTCGATCCTGATGGACCGGCCGGAGGAGCGGGGGGAAACCCCGGACGAGGTCATGCTGTACTTCGTAGCCGCCTTCGGTCCCTCCGGATCCGCAATGCTCGGCGAGAGCATTGCAGCCGATACTGGAGTCGTGGGGCACGTCTATCGCACGGGCGAGCCCTACCTGATGAGCGATCCTCAGAACGACGCGAACTTCTACCCCAAGTTCGACCTCGACCACGAGTTCCGAACCACCGGCGTGATCGCTGTGCCGGTGTGGATCGAGCGCACGGTGTGCGGTGTCCTGGAGCTGCTCAATCGGTCAGACGGCAAGGGGTACAGCGAGCGCGACATGAAGATGCTCGAGATCTTCGCCCGTTACACCTCGATCTCGATCGAAAACCTGCTGGATGCCCAGCGCGCCAGCGAGATGGCGCGGAGAGACGATCTCACGGGGTTGTACAACGATCGCTTCTTCCACCACCGCCTGAGCGAGGATTTGATCCGTGCCGACGTCACCCGTTCGACGGTGGCTCTGCTCTTCCTCGACATCGATGACTTCAAAACTGTCAACGATACCCACGGTCACCTTGCGGGCTCGCAGGTCCTCAAGGAGTTCGGCTATCTTCTGAAGTGTGCGGTGACCGACGAGAATGCCACTCTTGCCCGCTACGGTGGCGATGAGTTTGTGGTCATCCTCCCCGATCACGATCTCGAGATGGCCTGCCAGGTGGCGACCTCGATTCAGACGGCCCTTGCTGGCACCCGGTTTTTGCAGGGGTCGTTTTCCTGGGCCGATCGGCCGGTGTACTGGCGGCAGCCGCTGACGAGCTCCATCGGCGTCTCCGTCTATCCCCACCACCTGCCGCGGTTGGGGACCACCGACATGAAGAAGAACCTCCTCCTGCGTGCCGCCGACCT
>CAYPBC010000117.1:0-6417 GCA_964408845.1 uncultured Thermoanaerobaculia bacterium | reverse complement strand
ACGGAGACGGAGACGGAGAGGGGCACGTTACACTTTGCGGCGGAGGATTCGGTGACGGACGAATACACTCTCAGTCTTGGTGCAAATCTCCTGCTGTGGGGGTTCCCGTTGGTTCTGGTCATTCTGGTCGTAGCGGAAACCCTCCTCGACACGTGGTGGCGCGAGCCCAGGCGATGACGGCGGTCGGAGGATCCACCCTGACCACGGTCGCGGTGGTGATGGTCGCCTACCTCGGGGTGCTCATCTTCATCGGCTGGCGCGCGGCACGGCGGACCCACGGTGGCGAGGACTTCCACCTCGCCGGCCGCTCGCTCGGCGCATGGTCCGCCGGCATCTCCTCCACCGCCAGCTCCGAATCGGGCTGGGTCACCCTCGGCGCCGTCGGTATGACCTTCACCCACGGAATCTCGGGGCTGTGGTATGCGCCCGGCTGCCTCCTCGGATACCTAGTCAACGTCTACATAGTCGCGCCACGGCTGCGGGCAATCTCCGCCACCCAGGGTTCGGTGACCCTCACCGACGTCATCACCCGCCGCTGGGGCGACCCGCGAAACGTCCTCCGGGTCACTGCCACCACCATCATCCTGATCTGCATGATGGGCTATGTTGCGGCGCAGATGACCGCCGCCGGCAAGGCTTTTTCGTCGTCACTCGGCTTCGAGGGCAGGAGCGGCTACCTCCTCGGGGTCGTGATCGGCGCGGCGGTGATCATCCTCGTGACCTCGCTCGGCGGCTTCCGGGCGGTGGCGTGGACCGATCTCTTCCAGGGTCTGCTGGTGGCGGCGGCCCTCATCGCTCTCCCGCTCTACGCCGTTGCCCGTCTCGGCGGTTTTGGCGCTCTCATCCAGGAACTCGGGGCGATCAGTCCCCACCTGCTGACCGGCGGCGGCGACCGAATCGGTCCGGTTCTGTGGGGATTTGTCATCGGTCAGCTCGGAATCGGCCTCGGCTACCCGGGAATGCCACACGTCATCACCCGCTACATGGCCACCCGCAACGACCGTGAGGTCCAGCGGCTGCAGATCATTGTCATGTTCTGGGGTGTCGCGGTTTTCTATGGCGCCGGTCTGGTCGGCCTCGTCGGACGAGTGATGATGCCGGATCTCGCCGACGGCGAGCAGGCCCTGATGGCCATCGCCCTCGAGCTCGTACACCCGGTGTTGGCCGGGCTGCTCTTGGCGGCGGTGATCTCGGCGATCCTCTCCACCGTCTCGTCGCAGCTCCTGGTGGCGGCGTCGGCCGTCTCCTACGACATCGTCGAGGAGACCCTCGGGGAGGTTCGTGACGACCATCGCAGCCTGGTGCTCGGCCGCTGGACGGTCGCGATCGTCGGAGTGATCGGAATCCTGGTGGCCCTCAGCGAGGTACGGCTGGTCTTCTGGTTCGTGCTCTTTGCGTGGTCCGGCCTCGGCGCCGCCTTTGCGCCGCTGATCCTGCTCGCGCTTTCCAAACGCGGGGTCAACCGCCACGGCGCCCTGGCGGCCATGCTCACCGGCATCGGCGTCACCGTGGCCTGGAAGCTGGGGCGAGATGCCGCCGCCAACCCCGAGATCTTCGCCCGGGTCTGGTGGATCACCCTCGTGGTGGCGGCCGTGATCCTCATCCTCGGCAGGCTCGCGCGCGCGTTTGAAGGCGGCGATCGAATCGCAGTGGTGGGAGCCGCGTCACTCACCGTGGTCAGCTGGTGGCTGGTTCAGCGATGGGGGCTCAACAATTTCTACGAGCTCGTCCCGGCCTTTTTCATGGCGGGATCTGCCGCGCTTGCGGTCAGTGCGATAACTGAAAGGGTTAAGGGGTTAAGAGTTAAGGGTTAAGGCCGGACCGGCACGGCAAACCTGTTCTGAGAACGCCTTAACTCTTAACTCTTTACCCTTCACCGTCGCGAGGCGGGGGGGTCATCCCGAACGACAGCCGGACGTACCTACTGGCTTCCTGTTGGAAAGATTCGAGACGCTCCGACTTCGCATTGACCACCAGCCCGTGGCGAGAGAGGTTTGGGTTGCCGCAGAAGCCCTCGAGAGGCACGCCGGCGATCCCGGTTTCGAGATAGAAGGCGACGGTGGGCGAAACACCAACCTCGTCACCGAGCTCGCGGCAGCGCTCCGACAGCCTCGGCACCGCGTACATCGACCCCTCCCAGTCGAAGCCTTCGGGATCGGGAAGGAGCGGCTGCTCCGGATCGAGCAACTCCCGGAAACGGTCGAATGCCTGGCTCAACAGCAGGGCGCGCCGGCGTTGCAGGTGACGCCCGATGCGCATCTGGAGCCGGATGCGGTGCTCGACGAGCTCGTCGTCACCGCTGATGAATGGCGCGAGGAGGGCGGCGGTCGCCGCCTGGACGGTGTTGGAGGGTCCGGCCATCACGTTCTGGGCATAGCGGACGATGCCGTCGCGCAGGGTCGACGAATGGGTCAAAATAGCGCCGGATCGCAGCCCGGTGACGCCGTGGGTCTTGGACAATGAGTCGATGAAGAGCACCGCTTCGGCGTAGCGCGGATCTTCCAAATACCAGGCGAGCAGCCGGCGGTGATCAGGGTGGAGCCGAACGTAGACGGAATCCAGAATGACCGCCGCGCGGGGCCAACGGTCGAGCACCGCGTCGACAAACGCCCGCATCTGCTCCGGTGGAAGGGTGCGGCCGGTGGGGTTGTTGATGGGCATCAGATACACGCCGTCAACGTCAACGTCGTCGGGTACCTGATCGAGGTCCGCGGGGCTCGGATCCATGTCGGCGCGGCCCGGGGGCAGAAGCGCCACCCGCATCCCAAGCAGAGCCATCTGGTCCATCGGGCAGGTGAAGGTCGGGATCGGCACGAGCATGGTGGCGGGGCGCCCGGTTCCGGAGCGAACTCGGCGTGCCTCTGCCACCCCCTGGAGCGCGGCCTGTACGGCCTGATTACCACCGTGGAAGACCATAACCTCCGGCGGTGAATGGGCCTCGTTTTGGAAGTCGATGCCGAGCTGACGGGACCACGCCGCGCCCCAGGATCGGGTGACCATCGGATAGCCGATCGAGTCGAGGTTGTAGCCCATGGGGTGAGCGCTGAGCTGCCGCACCCAGCCGCCGATGTACTCGAAGGCGGAGATCAGTACGCTGTGCCAGTCGTGGCGGAGACAGGGGTCCTCCGGGTCGTCGGGCGGAACCGTGCGCCGATCGAGGTCACCTATGGCGGAGGCAAGGTCGTTGTAACCCATGGCGCGCATGGCGTTGACCGTGCGGCTCATGAGCCTGATCGGGGCACTTGCGTAAAGGTCCTTGAAAGAGTTGAATACTTCCAGCCGGACCTCGCGTTCGCTTCGCGCCATAGCTGCCCCCTTTTAGTCCGATCTTCTCACCGGGCGTCTACTGCGGCCGGCCATGAACCACCCTCGTCACGAAACCCGGTGAGAAGACCGGGCTAGTCGGCATGGTACCTGGCGCGTCACCGAGCGGCAAGGAGACCCTGTGTTCACGCCTGCAGGACGCGGTCGCGCAAACGATTCAGAAAGTCCTGTTCCTTCGGAGTCAGCGCCTGCGGCCCCAGGGCCTCGACCTTGATCCGGATGCGCTCGAACTCACGCGCCTCCTCAGGGGTCAGCCCAGGCATCCCCGCGGCCGGCGAACCCTGCGCAGGGGCGCTCGGCACCGGACGGGTACTCCTGAGCCAGAAGAAGTACATCAGGGCGCCGGCGAGCGCGCCGCCGAGATGAGCACCGTGGCCGATGGGTAGACCGCCGCCCCGGCTCTGCGCCACCAACCCCCAGAGATCGATGCCGACGAAGGCGAGCACACCCGCGAGTGCCGGCACCGGGATGACCCCGAAGAGCAGGATCTTGTGGCGCGGAAAGTAGAGGGCGTAGGCCAGGAGCAGGCCGCTGATCGCTCCCGACGCGCCGAGGGCGGGAATGTCGCCGTTTCCCATGATCAATGACGATACCGCGCAGTGGCTCAGCGACGAGGCCACCGCGGCCACCAGGTAGAAGATGACAAAGATGCGCGTCCCCCACAACCGTTCAAGCACGGTGCCGAAGCTCCACAGAACGAACATATTGATGGCCAGGTGCCACAGCTCGTTGTGGGAAAAGGCGGAGGCGATGAGGGTCCACACGTAACCGTGCATGAGGCGCGAGGTGCTGACGAGGAAGTTGACGACCATGAAGTTCTCGAGGCTCGGAAGGACAGACGCCGCTTGCCAGGCGAGAAAAACGAGCACGTTGATGCCGATGATGACCGACACCGCCGGCGTTCGCAGCATTCTTCGGCGAGGATGCCGCGGCACGGGCGCGTCGCTACTCCGGTGTTCGAATGAAACATCCATGGGACACCGGCATTATGCCAGATCATGGCTAGCCCGAATTTTTGACAGGTTTTCGTGGCGCGGGCGGTGAGGTGCCGCGCCCAGCGGGGTTTTCAATCCAAAGGTCCGGCCCTAACCCCGTGATAGCCTCGAATGAACCGATGGAGGTCGACCATGATCCGTAACCCCCGATGTCTCGCGCTTCTTCTCGTGGCGGTGCTCGCAGCCTCCAGCGCCCCCGCCTCCGATCTCGAGAACCGTCTCCAGAGTGAGCTCAGAGGCGGCTGGGGAATCCTCGAAGCCGAGGTCTACTCCGCCTGTGGCGGCACCTATAGCGACAACACCGTCGGCTCGTCCGGGGTCGCCAGCAAGGCCACTCGTCGCTTCGATCCTGGAGAGCTGGTCAAGATCGACAAGATCAAGGTCAAACGTCAGCGGGTGGACCTGTTGTTGACCCTCGCCGTGCCGATCCGCACGTCCCGCATGGACGGACCATTCGAGATTTTTGACGAGCGGGAATGCAGGGTCCAACTGATCTTCCCGGTGCCGCGGGAGCAGGTGAAGGGCGGCGACGCCGAGGCCCTCCTCGACACCGTCCGTACGACCGTCACCCTGTTCCCCTCCCTCGCCGACGCGCGGGGGTCGGAGGCCTGGAACGGACGCGAAATCGAGGCGCTGCCCGGTGATTACGCAGAAACATTGCAACGCCACGCTACGTGGAAGGCCGAGGAGACCAATGCTGCAGTGCGGACAGGTGTCGATCGCGCCCTCGCCGCAGCCGCCGACATCTCCGAGGACCTGAGCGACGACCCGGACTTTCTCGCGGGCTTCGCGGAGGGTGCGGAGAAGATGAGCCCCCTCACCCTCAGCGACTGTTCCTCCCTTCTGGGCGCATCGTTCACCGTCTACCGCAAGAACGCGCCCAAGGAACGTCCGAAGCGCTGGCGCGACGGCTGGGACGACGGCCAGGAGCTCGTCTTTAACGTGTTGATCGCGAACCGTCTGCAAGGCTGCTTTGTGACAGTGCCACCGGTACCGGCGCCGTGATCATCGCCGGTCTCCAGCTCGACATCGCGTGGGAAAGCCCGGCGGAGAACTTCCCCCGTGCCGAGGCCCTTGCCCGTGAGGCGGTGGACCGGGGGGCGAGAGTGCTCGTGCTTCCCGAGCTCTTCGCCACCGGTTTTTCGATGCGCGCCGAGGCGATGGCGGCCCACGCCGCCAAGGTGCGGACCTTTCTCGCCGGCACGGCTGTTGAGCACGACGTGTGGGTGATCGGCGGCTATGCCGAACCCGGGGTTGAGCGGCCGGCAAACGCGTGTGGCATCTTCGCCCCGAACGGCGACGAGGTACTCCACTACTGTAAGATCCACCCATTCTCGCTGGCACGCGAGCCCGACCACTACGAGGCGGGCCGCGATCTTCCCACCTTCGAGATCGAGGGGGTTCGGGTGACGCCGATGATCTGTTACGACCTGCGCTTCCCTGAGCTCTTCCGCGCCACCGCCACCGCCACCGATCTCTATGTGGTGATCGCCAACTGGCCGGCCCGTCGTGCCCACGCCTGGCGCACCCTGCTCGCCGCCCGCGCAATCGATGATCAGGCCTGGGTGCTCGGCGTCAACCGGGTCGGCGACGCCGAGGGCCACCCGCACTGCGGCGACACCACCCTCCTCGACCCCTGGGGCGAGGTCGCGGCGACCCTGGCCGACACACCGGGCGTGGTCACCGGCGAGGTGGATGTAGCAGTGGTCAGCGACGCACGCGAGCGCTTCTCATTCCTCGACGACCGAAGGCCGGAGGTCTATCGCCGACTCGAGGATAGGGGCTGAACCCGCCCACCCAATCACATCACAAACACGAAGGCACTAAGACACGAAGAAATCACAAAGCATCCCATCCATCGCAAGGTGCCCACAGATCACGCAGATAGACGCAGATAGTCTCCTTGATGCTGTAGTGCCGAGTATTGACGGCGGAACGGTCGGCGATCTGACGATCGCCGCCCACCGGGGGGAAGCCCGTCTGCTCCGAACGCGAGCGTTCGTCGCCGCCGTGCTTTCCCCCGGGCCGACGCGCCAGGGGCGCGTCGGTTCCGCCTGGCCCTTTTCCTGTTTGGACAGGGGGCGTCGTCCATCCAGCA